>JAYTFP010000344.1:0-15244 GCA_043734285.1 Acidimicrobiaceae bacterium | reverse complement strand
TGCAGGATTGCGGGCGGGCGCCGGATTCGTGCACGCGGTTCGGCGACAACCCCATCAGGGGGACGATTCAGACCGACAACAGGCGCGCCATCAACTCGTGGCCGGGCACCAGCGGCGCGTCGGCCACGCCCGCCTCGGTGTAGATCCCGCCCCCGCCATCCACCTCGGAATCGAAGAGGACGTAGGGCACCGGATCCGACGTGTGGGTCTTGAGTCGCAGCGGCGTCGGATGGTCGGGCATCAGCAACATCCGCCAGCGTCCCATCGAGTCGAGCGCGGGGATCAGCTCGGCGAGCACCCGGCTGTCCCAGTTCTCGAGGGCGCGGACCTTCTCGGCCGCGTTGCCTTCGTGTCCTGCCTCGTCGGTGGCCTCGATGTGGATCACGAACAGGTCGGCGCCGGCGTTCAACCCGTCGATCGCCGCGTCGCGTTTCGCCTCGTAGTCGGTGTCGTACCAACCGGTCGCGGTCGGCACGTCGACGATCTCCATGTCGGTCAGCACCGCCAGCCCGCGCACCAGGTCGACGGCGGTGACCATCCCTGCTCGTTTGCCGAACTTCTCGGAGAAGGCCGTCATCGACGGCTGGAACCCCTGCCCCCACAACCAGACCTGGGTCGCGGCCCCGCCGAAGCCCGAGACGATCTCGCGGCTCGCTTCCATCACCTCGCGCACCTTCGCCGACGCGGGGCCGGTCGGCCACACGCCCGGCTGCCCGGTGAGGTCGTGGGGCGGCACGCAGTCCGCGTCGACCCAATCGGCCGGCGCCACCATGATGTGGCGGTACTGCACGCCGGGATGGAACTCGAGCACGCCGTCGCCGCGACCCCGGCCGAGCGCGGCGTCGAGCGCGGCGATGATCTCGGTGGCGTCGGCCGTGGTCGGGTGTCCGCCGGCGAAGTCGACCATCGTGCCGTCGGCGCCCACGGTCACCAGATTGCAGCGGTAGGCGATGCGGTCGGCGGGCAGCTTGAGCCCGAGCGATGCGGCCTCGATCGGCGCGCGACCGGTGTGGAACTCGGCCGGGTCGTACCCGAGGATCGACATATTGCCCACGTCGCTGCCCGGCGCGAAGCCCTCGGGGATCACCGCGGCGCGGCCCACCTCGGACCGGGCGGCCAGCCGCGCCAGATTCGGCATCTGCGCGACCTCGAGCGGAGTGCGGCCGCCGAGCGCCTCACACGGTTCGTCGGAACAGCCGTCGGGGACGCACACCACGTATTTCATGGGCGTCATTGTGGCAGTCGAGGCCGGGCGGGTGGGCCACCGACGCGCACGGCAGAACGAGAGCTACCGGGCGACGACGTGATGGCGCACGTACGCCCGCAACGACTCGGCATCGGCGCGCAGCGTGTCGTACCGCTCGTCGCGGTCGAACAGATCGGCGAGATGCTCGGGCAGCGGCGGACGCACGCCCGTCGCCTGCTCGACCGCGTCGGGGAACTTCGCCGGATGCGCCGTGCCCAGGCAGATCATCGGCGTGTCGCCATCGCGACGCAGCTCGCGCGCCACGCCGACACCTACCGCGGTGTGCGGATCGATCAACAGTCCCTTGGAGCGATACAGGTCGCCCATCAGCGCGAGGCACTGATCGTCGTCGTAGCGGCCGGCCTCGAACCGCTCGGTCAGCCAGCCGAGCATGTCGAGCGGCACCGACACCGTGCCCTCGCCGCGGAACTGCATCATCAGCTCGGCCATCGCCGCGCCGTCACGACGGTTCATCTCGAAGAGCAGCCGCTCGAGGTTCGAGCTCACCTGGATGTCCATCGACGGGCTGAGCGTGGGCGTCACCTCGTTCCTCGCCATCGTGCCGGTGGTGAAGAAGCGCGTGAGGATGTCGTTGCGGTTCGACGCGACGACGAGCTGGTCGACCTCGAGCCCCATCCGCATCGCGCCGTACCCGGCGAAGATGTTGCCGAAGTTGCCGGTCGGCACGCAGAACGACACGGGCGAATCGACCGCCCGCCCGGTCGCGCGCCGCACTGCCGCCGCAGACGTCACGTAGTAGACGATCTGCGCCATGACGCGGGCCCAGTTGATCGAGTTGACCGCACCGAGATGCTGCTCGCGCCGGAACTCCTCGTCGGCGAACAGCTCCTTCACGAGGTCTTGGCAGTCGTCGAACGTGCCCTCGATCGCGAGGTTGTGCACGTTCGAACTGCCCACCGTCGTCATCTGTCGGCGCTGCACCTCGGAGGTGCGACCCGCCGGATGCAGGATGAAGATGTCAATGTGCTCGCGATCGCGGCACGCGTCGATCGCCGCCGAGCCGGTGTCGCCCGAGGTGGCACCGACGATCGTCAGGTGATCGCCACGGCGTGCGAGTTCGTGGTCGAACAAGCGGCCGACGAGCTGCAGGGCGATGTCTTTGAACGCCAGCGTCGGGCCCCAGTACAGCTCGGCGAGCCAGAGGTCGTCACCGAGATCGACGACCGGTACGACATCGGGACTCGACCCCTCGGGAGTGTGGAACGCGGCGTAGGCCTCGTCGACGATCGCCCCGAAGTCGCTGCGTTCGATCGACCCCTCGACGAACGGCCACATGATTTCGATTGCGGCGCGGGCATACGTGGCGTCGGCGGCCAGCGCCGGGAGATCGGGCCACGACGCGGGCACGTAGAGTCCGCCGTCGATCGCCAAGCCCTCGAGCAGCACATCGTCGAACGACAACTCGGGGGCCACGCCCCGAGTGCTCACGTATCGCACGTCAGGCGGCTCCGTCGATGACGCGAAGCACCGAGTCGACCGATCGGACGACGGGGAGCGCTGCCAGCTCGGCGAGCGTCGCGCTCAGCGCCGACTCGCGGGCGAGATGGGTCACGAACATGATCCTCGCCTCGTCGGTGAGACCGTCTTGTTCGAGCAGTCGGATCGACACGCCGTGCGTGGCGAACACACCCGCGACCGACGCCAGCACGCCCGGCTGATCGACCACGGCGAGGTTCAGGTAGAAGGCGCTCGACAGCTCGTCCCTCGGACGCAGCTTCGCCTCGGCCAATTGGCCCAGCGAGCCGTGCGATCCCTGTACGAGATGCTGCGCCGCGTCGATGACGTCGCCCAGCACTGCGCTCGCGGTCGGCTGACCGCCCGCGCCGCGGCCGTAGAACATCAGCTCGCCGACCGCGGTGCCCTCGACGAACACCGCGTTGAAGCTGCCCGACACCGACGCCAGTGGATGCTCGATCGGGAGCATCGCCGGGTGTACACGCACCGACACAGCGTCGTCGTCGAACTGCTCGCAGATCGCCAGCAGCTTGATGCGGAACCCCCGGCGCGCCGCGTACTCGATGTCGGACGCACTCACCGCCGAGATGCCCTCGTGGAAGACGTCGTCGGCCACCACCCGTGCACCGAACGCGATCGACGCGATGATCGCCGCCTTCGCCCCGGCATCGAAGCCCTCGACATCCGCCGTCGGATCGGCCTCGGCGAATCCGAGTGCTTGCGCCTCAGCCAGCGCGTCGGCGTACGAGGTGCCGTGCTCGGTCATCTGCGTGAGGATGTAGTTTGTCGTGCCGTTGACGATGCCGATGACGCGGTCGATCCGCTCGCCCACCAGTGACTCGCGCAGCGCTCGAATGAGTGGAATGCCGCCCGCGACAGCGGCTTCGAACAACAGGTCGACCGCCGCCGTCTCTGCCGCGTGGAACAACGAATCGCCGTCGATCGCGAGCAACTCCTTGTTGGCGGTGACGACCGGCTTGCCCTGACCGAGCGCGTCGATGATGTGGCGCCGCGCCGGATCGAGACCGCCCAGGACCTCGACGATCAGATCGATCGACGGATCGGCGACGACCGCGGCCGAGTCGGTCGTGAAGACGCTCGCCGGCAGTCGGACGCCGCGTTCCTTCGACAGGTCGCGCACGGCGATCGCGGCGACCTCGAGCCGCACGCCACAGCGGCGGGCGACCGCATCGGCGTGGTCGACGACGAGGTTCGCGAACGCGGCGCCGACATTGCCGCAGCCCAGCAATCCGATGCGTACCAGCGGGTCGTCCACCCCGTCACGCTATCGGGCGAGGCCGGCTTCGCCGGCCAGGGGCGCTCTCTCGATCGAGCCTGCCGCCTCTCGGCGCAGGCTCCTAGCCGGTGCGGAGTAGTTCGCTCCACTGGAGCATCGCTGCGAAGTGCTCGGCAGCGACCGGGTGCCCGAACTGGTAGCCCTGCACGAAACGGAAGCCCATCCCCGTGACGACCTCGGCCTCGGCCTTCGTCTCGATGCCCTCGACGATGCACTCGACGCCCATCGATTGGGCGATCGACAAGACCGATCCCAGTAGGGCCTGCGCACGCGCATCGGCGTCGCAGCCGTGCACGAGCGAATGGTCGACCTTGATCACGTCGACCGGCAGCCGACGGAGCCGGCCCAGCGACGAATGCCCTGCGCCGAAATCGTCGAGGGCGACGCGGATGCCGGTCGAGCGGAGCTCGCTCACGACCTCGATGAGGTCGTCGAACCGCGCGGCGATCTCGGCCTCGGTGATCTCGACGACGATGTCGTCGGCGATGAGGCCCACTGCGTTCATCATCTCGTGGAGTCGCCCGACGATCGATCGATCGAGCAGCTGGCTCGGCGCAAGATTGACGAACAGGCGCGGCGCGGGACGCGGTCCGTTGCGCACGAGCTCGCCCCATCCCTCGAGCGCACAGATCAAGGCGGTCTCGGCGATCGCTTCGAGCATCCCGCCGCTCGCCGCAACGCCGAAGAACTGGCCGGCGGTCAGAATGCCGTAGGACGGATGCGCCCAGCGCAGCAGCGCCTCGGCGCCCGAGATCGAACCGTCCGCGACATCGATGATCGGCTGGAAATGGCTGACGAGCTGCTCGTCGCGGAGATCGATGACGTTCAGACCGGGATGGTCTTCGACGATGTTCGACGGCGGATTGTTGATCAGGTCGACCACCGGCCGCACCTCGACCCCGCAGCCCAGTACCCGGTACGGCGCCGCGAGCCCCGCTCGGATGCGCTCGGTCATGCCCGCGACGTCTTCGAATCGGTCGAAATCGGTGAGCACGACCACGAACTCGTTGTCGGCGGTACGCGCCGCGATGTCAGAGGCGCGCAACATGCCGCGCATCCGGGTCGCCGAGTAGCGACGGACCGAGTCGACGACGGCCCGGTCGTGCGACCGCTCGATCTCGACGATCTGGTGCAGCGACACCGTGAGCATCACGACCGGTAGACCCAGGCGTTCGGATCGCCCGACGGCATAGCGGTACAGCTCGGCGAACAACGCCCGGTTGGGCAGCCCGGTGAGCGCGTCGCGGTCGGGGCTCATCTGATCGGCGACGAACGAACGAAGACCCGTCGTACTCGTCATCACCCTCCTTCGCCCACTCGCGGGACCACACGCCCGACCCGTCGACAGTAGGTGATGGGCGCGCGCGGTTGGTGGAAGGTCGGCCAACCGCGCGGCCGTCAGATCACGTCGAGGCGCAACAGATCGTCGTGATCCTCGCGGCGCACGACCAGCCGCGCCGCACCGTCGGCGACGAAGACGACGGCGGGCCGAGGCACCTTGTTGTACGTCGACGCCAACGAGTAGCCGTACGCGCCCGTCACGGGCGTGGCGATGAGGTCGCCCACACTGAGGTCGCTGGGCACCGCCGCATCGGGAACGAGGACGTCACCCGATTCGCAGTGCTTGCCGACGAGCCGCACCGTTCGTGGACGCTCTGCGCCGACCGATCGTGGCAGGAATGCCTCGTATCCCGATCCGTACAGGACCGGTCGCGGGTTGTCGCTCATGCCGCCGTCGACCGAGACGTAGGTGCGGACCTCGGGGATCTCCTTGAGCGTGCCGACCGAGTAGAGCGTGATGCCGGCCTGGGCGACGATCGACCGGCCCGGCTCGGCGGTGACCTGTGAACGGATGCCGACCTCGTCGCAGACCCGGCGGATCGCCGCGCCCCACTGCGAGATCGTCGACCCCTCCTCACCCTGCACATACGGCACGCCCAGCCCGCCGCCGACGCAGAACTCGGCGAGGTCGAGCTCGCGCGCCAGCGGGGCGACGACCGCGAGTGCGTCCGCGAAGTTCTCGGTCGAGAACACCTGCGACCCGATGTGGATGTGAAGGCCGAGCAGCTCGACGGCCGCGCTCGAGCGGGCGCGCGCGACGGCCTCGTGTGCAGCGCCCGAGTGCCAGCCGAATCCGAACTTCGAATCCTCCTGGCCGGTCTGCACCTCGTCGAAGGTGTGCACCTCCACACCCGGCGTGACGCGGATCATGATCGGTGCCGGCGGCAGACCCTCGGCGACGAGCGCGTCGATGCGGTCGAACTCGTCGAAGCTGTCGACGACGATCCTGCCGACTCCCGTCGACATCGCTGTGCGCAGTTCGTCGACCGACTTGTTGTTGCCGTGCATGACGACGCGGTCGGGTGGGATGCCCGCGGCCTGCACGACGGCCAGCTCGCCGCCCGACGCGACATCGATCCGCATCCCCGCCTCGTGCGCGAGCCGTGCCATGGCGACGCACAGGAACGCCTTCGACGCGTAGGCCACGTTGGTACCGAACGTTGTGACCGCCTCGGCGCAGCGTTCGCGGAGGTGCGCCTCGTCGTAGACGAACAGCGGCGTGCCGAACTCGGTCGCGAGGTCGGTGACGCGAAGTCCGCCGATGACCAACTGACCGTCGCCGTCGGCCGTCGCGGTCGAGGGCAGCAACGAGAACGGGAGCGGGCTCATGGCGCGGCGACGCTGCTGTGGATGTCGCTGTCATCGTTGTCGCGGGCGGCCATCGCCTCGGGTGCGTGTGCGCCGAGCACCGCGAGCCCGACGCGCAGGCCAATCCGCGCCGCTTCGGCCAGCCACAGTCGCGCCTGCCGTGTCGCGTCGTCGACGTCATCGCGCAGGATCGGACAGTCGTGGTAGAAGCCGTGCACCTGTCCCGCCAGCTCGCGGACCCACGCCGCGACGCGATGCGGAGCGAACTCGCGGGCGGCCAGCTCGATGACCGACGGCAGTGCGTTGAGGATCCGCAGCACGTCGAGTTCGCGGTCATGCGTGAGCGGCGCGAGGTCGACGTCGCCGAGCGGACGACGCACCACTCCCCGCTCCGCGGCGACGCGGCCGATCGAGCAGAGACGGGCATGGGCCATCTGCACGTAGAAGACCGGATTGTCCATCGACTGCGACACGATTACGCCGAGATCGACGGTCTGCGACGAGTCGACCGATTGCGAGAGATAGGTGAGGCGCGTTGCGTCGGGGCCGACCTCGTCGAGGATGTCGCGGAGTTCGATAATGTCGCCGGTTCGCTTCGAGATCTTGACCTCGCCCCCGTCACGCATGAGCTTGACGAGTTGCGTGATCCGCACCTCGAACTGCTCGGGGCCGTGACCGAGCGCCTGGATCGCACCGCGCATCCGCGCGATGTAGCCGTGATGGTCGGCGCCCCACACGTTGACGAGCCGGTCGAAGCCGCGGGCGAACTTGTCGCGGTGATACGCGATGTCGGGCAGGAGATACGTCATCTCGCCGTCGCTCTTGATGAGCACGCGGTCCTTGTCGTCGCCGTAGTCGGTCGAGCGGAACCAGGTCGCGCCGTCCGCCTCGTAGATCATGCCCGCGGACGTCAGGTCGGCGAGCGTCGCCTCGATCGCTCCGTGGAGCAGCGACCGCTCGGAGAACCAGCTGTCGAAATGCACGCCGAGTTGCTCGAGCACCTCCTGCTGGTCGGCCAGCGCGCACGTGTACCCGAACTCGGTCGCAGCCTCGACGTCGTCGAGCGCATCGGCCGGCAGCTTCGTCGCCCAGTCGCTGATGTAGGCACCCGCGTAGCCACCCTCCGGAGGCTCCTGCCCGGTCGCACGCGCG
Source organism: Acidimicrobiaceae bacterium (assembly GCA_043734285.1). Lineage (GTDB taxonomy): Bacteria > Actinomycetota > Acidimicrobiia > Acidimicrobiales > Microtrichaceae > JAYTFP01. Next base: position 7,424 of record JAYTFP010000344.1, on the reverse strand, counting down.
ATGATCGAAGCGCCCATCTTCAGCATCTGCGCGCCGCGGTCGTTGATGTAGAACTCGCGCGTCACGTCGTGGCCGGTGTGCTCGAGCAGGCGCGCGATTGCGTCGCCGTAGGTCGCCCCTCGTGCGTGGCCGGCGTGCAACGGCCCGGTCGGGTTGGCCGACACGAACTCGACCATCACCGTGGTGCCCGCGCCGGCATCCGAGCGGCCGAAGGTCTCGTCGCCGGCCGCCACCACCCCACGCAACACGTCGTGCAGCCAGGTCGGCGCCAGATGGAAGTTGATGAAGCCCGGTCCGGCGAGCTCGACCTTGACCACGTGGGCCGGCAGATCGGCGTTCAGGCGCTCGACCAGGTCGGCCGCGAGCTCGCGGGGGTTGCGGCCGACGCGCTTGGCGTTGGCCATCGCCACGTTCGACGACCAGTCGCCGTGATCGCGGCTCGTGGGCTGCTCGAGCTTCACCTCGTCGACACCGTCGATGCCGAGCGCGTCGAGCTGATGGCGGAGAGCGTCGGCGAGTTGGGGGCGGATCACGAGGAGCTCCAGGAGCTGGTGTCAGTGCTGGTGATCAGCACGACCAGGGACGTCGAATCGTACCGTCACCCCTTCAGAGCCCTGCGCCTTTGGGCGGCAGGCTGCATCGAGAGAGCGCGGCTACCATTCACCGGCCCCGCCCTCGTAGCTCAGGGGATAGAGCATCGCCCTCCGGAGGCGTGTGCGCGCGTTCGAATCGCGCCGAGGGCACTGGAAGAGCCGCTCAGCCGCACTTGATGCCGGGGGGCGGGTCGCCGAGCTGCATGCCGATCGACGCCTGGTCCGCCGGGACGCCCGCCCCGCCGGGAGCGGTGGTCGTGCTCGCCGATCCCTTCGCCACAGTGAGTGACTCGTCGACGACGGTCAGTTGCACCGCGTTGGCAGCGAGGGTCGGATCCTCGGTCAACTTCGGCGTCGGCGTGACCTTCGAGGCGAGCACCGTCGCCGCCGCCTTCGCCGCCGATCCGTAGCGGATGGTCGTCTCGGTCGCAGGCGTGCCGTTGCCGACCGTGCCGACGACGAATCCGCCGCCGGCGACCTGCTCGCCGACCTTCTTCGCGAGGCCCGCCTTCGTCGATCCGTTCAGCACGTCGACGGTGATCGTGTTCGGCAGCGGCGCGGCCGGAGTGTTCGCCGCGTCTCCGTTCGATCCGCTCCCGACGGCCGACGACGCCTTGCGACCGGTGAACACGTCGAGCACGTCACGCGCAGCCGCGTCGTCGAGTCGCAGGATGTCGGCACCCCCGCCGGTCGTGTCGGGAACCGCGGGAAGCCGGTGGGTGACCAGGTTCTTCGCGTCGAACTTCGAGAATCGGCGCGCCAGCGAGAGGATGTCGTTCTTCGACAGCGTGTCGTCGATGTGCACCGAGTCGACCGCCACGTCGACGAGCTTGCGCACGGTGTTGAAGTCGGTGAGCCCCAGGCTCGTGGTCTTCGCGAGCGCATGGCGCAGGAACACCTGCTGGCGCGTGATGCGGCCGAGGTCACCGGTGGGATCGCTCTCCCATTTCGAGCCGGTGCTGTAGACGAGGTGGCGGGAGCGGGCGAACTCGAGTGCCTGCACGCCGTTGAGCGTGATGCAGCCCTTCTTCTTGATGTCGAGGCCGGTGTTGCGGTCGTAGACGGCCCGGTCGAAGTACATCGGCACGCCATCGACGGCCTCGACCAGGCCCTTGAAGCCGTTGAAGTCGACCTCGATGTAGTGGTTGATGTCGAGCCCGAGGTTCTCGTGGATCGCGTCGATCACGGCCTGCGGCCCGGCGTTGTACGACGCGTTGATCCGCTCGTGCTGCGTCGACGATCCGGGAACCTTCACCCACAGGTCACGCGGGATCGAGAGGATCTCCATCGTCGCTTTCCCCGGGTCGATGCGCGCCACGACCATCGTGTCGGCGCGCTTGCCACTCGGCGCCTTGTCGGACGAGTTGCCGAAGATGCCGCCCGCGTCCGAGCCGCCGGTGTGCGCGAGGTCGCGGGTGTCGCTCCCGACGATGAGGAAGTTCTGTGGCTTGCCCGCCGCAGCGGCCGCGAGTTTCACCTTGACGCGATCGATGCTGTTGAACTGGACGATGCCCCACACGACGACGCCACCCACCACGAGCATCAGCACGATGAGCGTGACGAGCACACCGAGCAGGACCTTCTTCTTCCTCGTCGGAGGTGAATGGCGCGTCGGCCGCTGCCCCGGCGATCCGACGGACCGCCGGCCCGGTGGCGCGTCGTCGGGAGGCGGCACGAGCGTGCCATGGGACGCGGGGGAAGACACATGGGGCACGGAGGCCGAGCGTAATCGTTCCGTAACGTAGGAGACTGGCACCCACTGTCAGGATCCGGGCGGCTTCGGCTCCTTCGGGAGCCCGAGCACCCGCTCGCCGACGATGTTGCGCTGAATCTCGGCGGTGCCACCCCAGCTGGTCTCCGAGCGGCTGAAGAAGAACGCCGAGATCATCGGGCTGACTGGATAGCCGTCGCGCCGGCCGCCTCGCGCCACGCCAGGCCAGTTGCCCTTGGGCGGGCCGGCAGTGACGAGCATCGACTCGGCCCCGAAGATGTCGAGCGCGCACTCGAGCGCGGCGCGGTGCATCTCCGACCAGAACATCTTGTTGGTCGCGCCGAGCGCGGCGACGGCCGGATCCTTGGTCGTGTGCAGCGTCGCGGTGAGTGCGCGTAAGCCGTTGATCCGCAGGATCTGGATCTTCGACCAGTACCGCACCAGACGCTGGCGGATCACCGGATCGTCGATCGCGCCGCTCGCGGTCGCGGCGGCAGTCATCAGACGGAACTCCTCCTCGAAGCGGCGGTAGCTCGTCGTCGCCGACATGCCCCGCTCGTGCGAGAGCGTGGTGTTGGCGACGATCCAGCCGTTGTTCAAACCGCCGACGACGTTCTCTTTCGGGCAACGGACGTTCTCGAAGAAGACCTCGTTGAACTCGGCGGTGCCGTCGGGCTGGGTGATGCCGCGCACCTCGACGCCGGGTTGCTTCATGGGCACGAGGAGGTACGAGATCCCCTTGTGCTTCGAAACGGTCGGGTCAGTGCGAGCGAGCAGGAAGATGTAGTCGGCGAACTGCGCCTGCGTCGTCCAGACCTTCTGGCCGTTGATGACCCACTCGTCTCCATCGAGTACCGCGCTGCACGCGAGCGAGGCGAGGTCGGATCCCGAGTTCGGCTCAGAGAACCCCTGGCACCAGGCCATCTCGCCCTTGAGGATCTTGGGGAGGAACTCCTTCTTCTGCTCCTCGGTGCCCCATTGCAGGATGGTGGGGCCGACCAGTGTGTCGCCGAAGAAGTCGGCGCGCATCGGCGCGCGGTGGCGTGCGAACTCCTCGGCGAGGACGACGTTCTCCATGATGCTGAGGCCCTTGCCGCCGTACTCGGTCGGCCACGCCGCGCAGATCCAGCCGCCAGCGAACAGCTTCGTCGGCCACTCGTCGTTGAACGCGGCGCGCTCCTCACCGGTCATCTCGAAGCCGGGTTCCATCCACCCCTGCGGCAGGTTCTCCTCGAGCCACGCACGGATCTCGACACGGAACGCTTCGGCTTCAGGAGGGTACGAGAGGTCCATGGCCCAATCTTGACCGATCGGTCAGTTTCGAACCAGCCGCCACATGTCACGGCGCCGCGTTCAGCCGCGGGCTCACGCGTTCGCCAGACGATCGTGTGAGCCCCCGGCCGTTGAATGTCACAGGGCACGGCCTACGTTTGGGCGCACTTCCCGCTCGCATCGATCCGACCGGTCGTGATGGATCATCAACGCATCGCCCGCTACGCGGCGGAGCACCACGGCGTGCTCTCGCGAGCGTTCCTCGAGGCAAACGGGGTCTCACCACAACAGGCGCGCCGCCGGGTTCGAAATGGCGAATGGCGGCGCGTTTACGAGGGCGTCTACGTCGTCGCAGCAGTGGCGCCGTCCTTCGATCAACGTTCGTTCGCCGCGTTGACCGCGATTCCGTCCGCCGCGTTGAGCCTCGAGTCCGCGGCCGAGTTCCACAGACGGGTCGAGCGTCGATCGCGACAAGTTGCAGCGATGGATCGAGGACCTGCTCCTCACGCGCCGCACCACGTTGGGCCGGCTCGAATCGATGTATTTCGACCTCGCGAACAGCGGACGCCGACGCCTGAGTACCGTCCGCACCATCCTCGGCGCCATCGACGGGCAACCCCCGACCGAATCCGAACTCGAAGCGATGTTCGTGCGCTTGCTCGAACGGCATCGCCTCCCCACTCCGCAGCGGCAAGTCACGTTCGAATGGTCAGAGCACGAGTCCGGTCGGGTCGACTTCTGGTACCCCGATCGACATCTCATCGTCGAACTCGATGGACGGCGCTTCCACCTGCGCAACGCCTCCTTCGAGCGTGACCTCCGCCGCGGCGCGTTGGCACTCGCGCACGGCGAGCGGACGGTGCGGTTCACGCATCTCCAGCTCACCGACGATCCGAACTACGTCGTTCGAGTCCTTCGCTCATTACTCGCCGAGTCGGCCGCGGGCTGACGCGTTCGGAAAACGATCGTGTGAGCCCACGGCCACAGGCGACGCGCAGACGGATCGGGCCCGGCGCGGCTGCGGGTATCCTGCCGCCATGTCGACTGCGACCGAGGAGGCACTGGCCAAGGCCGAGCGCTGGACCGCTCAGTGGAAGGAACTGAAGTCCGAGGTCATCGACTCGGCGTTGTGCACCGGCTGCGCGGGATGCGTCATCAGCTGCCCGCACGACGTGATCGGTTACGACCACAACGCCGGCGGATACATCCCGTTCCACCTCGAGGACGAGCTCGGTCCCGACAACTGCATCCACGGCGAGAAGGGCTGCACGAGCTGCACCCGTGCGTGCCCCCGCTTCCGCCTCTGGGAGCACCAGGCGAACGAGCACCTCTTCGACCGCGACCGGGCCGATGACGAGGTTGCCGGCTTCTACGACGACATCATGCTCGTGCGGGCATCCGACGACATGGTCCACCAGATGGGACAGGACGGCGGGCTCGTCTCGGCGATCCTGCTGTGGGCGATCGAGCACGACTACATCGACGCCGGCCTCGTGTCGTATCTCGAGGGAGACTCGGGGAGTTGGAAGGCGATCCCCGGCGTCGCCGCCACACGCGACGAGATCCTGGCCGCGGCGGGCAGCCGCTACACGTACTCGGCCAACACGCTCGCCCTCGGCGAGGCACTCGAGAAGGGTTACACGCGGCTCGCGCTCGTGGGCATGAGCTGCCAGTCGTCGGTGCCGCCGGTGATGTGGAGCCGCAAGATCGGCAAGGTGTCGAAGCCGATCGTGTTCAACATCGGTCTGTTGTGCTCGAAGACGTTCGACGACGCGATCTTCGAGGAGCTGTTCTGGGCGAAGTACGGGCTCGAGAAGCAGCAGATGGTCAAGATGAACATCAAGGGCGTCTTCCAAATCTGGATGGCCGACGGCAGCTTCCACGAGATCAACCTCAAGGAGTGTCACGCCTGGACGCGCGAGGGATGCACGCACTGCCCCGACTTCGCCGCCGAGCATGCCGACATCTCGACAGGCGGCATCGGCAAGGACAACGACTGGACGCTGACCATCATCCGCACCGAACTCGGCCGCGAGATCATGCGACGGATGATCGCCGACGGATCGGTGATCGCCCGGCCCGGCGACAGCGATCCGGCCGCCATCGCGCTGATGCGAAAGCTGTCGGAGAAGTCGCGGGCGCGTTGGCCGGTCAGCGCCGAGCCCGCGGTTCGCGTCGGACTACCCGAACCCAAACGCAGGAGTGCGTGAGCGGAACTACTTGCTCGTCGTGGTCGGAGCGGCCGGGCCCGACTTCAGCGGACAGTCGTTCATCGCCTTCGTGACTTCTTCGGGCGGGTCGGGGACGCGGCTCCCCTTCTTCGTATCGGCGACCTGGGCCTCGTAGGCCTTCCACTTGTCGAAATCGAAGCGGTACGTCTTGTCCAACCGGTCGTACACGCATTCACAGAAGTTGTCGGGCGTGCTGATCTTCGTGGTCGACGTCGTCTTGCCGTTGGCGTGTACGTCGGTGTGGCAGGCGGCGACGAAGTTCGCCTTGAGGTCCGTGCCGTATTCGGTGATGTTCTGACCGACGCCGCAGCCGACGAGGGTCAGCGCGCAGATGGCAAGCGTGGTGGTCGCGGCAATGCGTCGGGTCGCAGCGCGCACAGGGGGTCTCCATTCGTCCGTAGAACGGCGATCACGGTAGCCGCCGCACCCTCGCGGCTCCGAATGCTGCTCCCGCTCGCAGCATCGCCGGGCGCGCTCGAGGGCGCCGGTCGCATGGCGAGGCGGCGCCCTCAGAGGATGGTGCGATCGGTTGTCGACGGTTGCCTTCCCCGGTTGGGGTCAGGCGACGACGTGGTGATCGGACGGCTCGCAGGCCGTGCCCGTGGTCGCCTCGTCGTAGTCGAACATTCCGACCGGCGACATCGGCTGGTCGGGCCCCGCGGTCCCGACCAGCCCAGGTCCCGCCGCGGAACACTGAGACAGGGTTTCGACCAGCGCAGCCCAGAGTCCACGGGTGATGGATCCGTCGAACGAGGAGTTCATCGCGCCCTCGTCGACGCCGGGATGGTTGCCGATCATGCCCAAGTGTTCGGCATGTAGCGAGGTGACCTGAAGGATTTCACGAAGAATGCGGCGGGCCATCCGTCAGCGTCCGAGCCCGGGCGAACACGTCGTCGAGCATCGCCTCGGTGAGGCGGCCGGTGAACGTGTTCTGCTGGCTCACGTGGTAGCAGCCGAGCAATGTCACTCCCCCGCCGCACTCGACCTCGACGCCGTGGGCGAACCGCTGACGCGGCGCGGCGAGCAGCTTCGAGGCCTCGTCGAATCCGATCGCGCCGAGCGCGACGACCACTCTCACCTGCGACAGCAGCGCCAACTCGCGCTCGATGAACGGATGGCAGGCATCGCGTTCCGCGGGCGTCGGCTTGTTGGCCGGCGGGGCGCAACGCACCGGCGCGGTGATGTAGGCGCCCGTCAACTCGAGTCCGTCGTCGCGCGCGGTCGACGATGCCTGATTGGCGTAACCCGCGCGCCACAACGCCCGGAACAACCACTCACCCGACCGATCGCCGGTGAACATCCGACCGGTGCGGTTCGCCCCGTGCGCTGCCGGCGCCAGACCCACGACCAGGAGACTCGCCTCGGGATCGCCGAACCCCGGTACGCCTCTGCCCCAGTACGTATCGTCGCGGTAGGCCGCCCGCTTGGTGGTCGCGACCTCCTCGCGCCACTCCACAAGGCGCGGACACCGGCGACAGCTGCCGACCTCCTCTGCGATCAACGCCAGCGAGTCGTGGTGTGCCGCGCGGCTCGATCCCATAGGGCGTTTGCTACACCAAGATGTCGCGCGATGGGTCACCGTCGGTCGTGGCAGGCTCGTCGGCTTCGCCGACACCA
>JAYTFP010000343.1:0-8543 GCA_043734285.1 Acidimicrobiaceae bacterium | reverse complement strand
AGTCGGGACGGAGAGATTTGAACTCTCGGCCCCCGGCTCCCAAAGCCGGTGCGCTACCAGGCTGCGCTACGTCCCGTGGTCGACATCGCGCCGATCAGCGACCACCGTACCGTGGATGCGGCCCCCTCCCGCACGATCGGTAGACTGCCCGCCCTGTGAAGTCAACTATCGAGCCCCTCGAGGGCAACAAGGTCAAGCTGTCGGTCACGATCGACGCCGACGAGTTCGAATCCGCCATCGACGCCGCGTGGAAAACCATCGCGAAAGAGGTGAAGGTTCCGGGCTTCCGCACGGGCAAGGTGCCGCGCAAGGTCCTCGAGTCGCGGATCGAGCCCGAGTACGCCCGCTCCGAGGCGTTGCGCGAGGCGCTGCCCGACTACTACGTGAAAGCCGTGCGCGAGCACGACGCCGACGTGATCGCGCAGCCTTCGATCGAGATCACCGCGGGAGAAGAGACGGGCGACGTGTCGTTCGACGCGACCGTCGAGGTCCGCCCCGAGATCTCGCTCAGCGGATATCACGGCCTCGCGATCACGATCCCGAGTCCTCATCCGACTGACGACGACATCGCCGACCAGGTCGACCGCTTCCGCAATCAGTATAGCGAGCTCGTCGCCGTCGAGCGCCCGGCAACCGCGGGTGACGTCGTCACCATCGACATCGCGGGTTCGCAGGACGACGAGGTCGTCGAGGGTCTTACCGCCGAGGGCTACACCTACGAAGTCGGCGCCGGCAACATCGTCCCCGAGCTCGACGAGCAACTCGAGGGTGCCATCGTTGCGGCCGAGTTGGCGTTCGATGCCGACCACCCTGATCCCGACGAGGGTCGCGTCCACTTCAAGGTGACCGTCATCGAGGTGAAGGAGAAGGTGCTCCCCGAGCTCACCGACGAGTGGGTCGCGGATGCCACCGAGTTCGAGACCGTCGACCAATTCCGCGACGACATCATCGACCGCCTGGCCAAGGTGCGCCGCCGCCAGGCGTCGATGGCCGTGCAGGCCCGTCTCGGCGATGCACTCGCCGAACTCGTCACCGACGAGGTGCCCGACTCACTCATCGGCTCCGAGATGCGCGCCCGCCTCGAGAACCTGATGATGCGTCTCCAGCAGCAAGGCCTCGATCTCGAGACCTACCTGCAGGTCACCGGCACCGAGCCGCAGAACTTCACCGAAGACCTCCGCAACGACGCCACCATGGCCATCAAGGTCGACCTGGCGATGCGTGCGGTCGTCAAGGCCGAGGAGCTCGATGCTTCCGACGAGGAGCTGGAGCAGGAGATCGCCAAGATGGCTGAGGCCGTCGGTATCGACGTCGATGCCGCCCGAGTCGAGCTCGAACAGCATGATCAGATCCCGGGGGTACGCTCGGAGATAGGCCGTCGCAACGCGTTGCGGTGGCTCACCGAGATCGTCTCGATCGTCGATGAGCGCGGTCAGCCGGTGAACCGGGCCGATCTCGATCTCGAAGAAGAAGAAGCAGTAGCAGAGCACGACCACGATCACGATCACGACGGCCATGACCATGACCCTGACCATGACCACGAAGGTCACTATCACGACCACGAGCACTGACCCCACCGATTCCCCGACCTCGGAGCGACACCCAGTGGATCTCACCACCCGCAACACGATCTTCATCCCCAACGCCTGGGAGAAGGACCGCCTCGGCAACGAGCGCGACACCTCACTGTTCTCCCGTCTGCTGCGCGAGAACATCGTGTTCCTCGGCACACCGATCGACGACACCGTCGCGAACCTGGTGTGCGCCCAACTGCTGTTCCTCGAGTCCGAAGATCCCGAGAAGGACATCAGCATCTACATCAACAGCCCGGGCGGCGACATCAGCTCGCTGCTGGCGATCTACGACACGATGCAGTTCATCCGCCCGCAGATCTCCACGCTGTGCATCGGCCAGGCGGCCTCCGCTGCGGCCGTGCTGCTCGCGGCCGGCGCACCGGGCAAGCGCCTCGCGTTGCCGAACGCTCGCATCCTGCTGCACCAGCCCTATGCGCAGAGCTACGGCCAGGCGTCCGACGTCGAGCTTGCCGCGCAAGAGGTGCTCCGCCTCAAGGAGACGCTCGAGCAGATCCTCGCGCGCCACACCGGCCAGTCGACCGAACGCATCGCGATCGACACCGACCGCGATTTCGTGATGACCGGCGCCGAGGCCAAGGCCTACGGACTCGTCGATGAGGTCATCGAGAGCCGCGATGCGGCTGACAACAGTGGTCCGATCTCCGCCGTGGTCTGAGCGGAAACTTTTGTTCTGCGATGATGCTCACCATACGCACTCCGCTGGGGCACAATGACAGACCCGGGATTTTGACCGGGGACATCCGCACAGACCGGGGGTAGTGGTGGCCAAGTTCGGAGACGGTGGCGAACTCCTCAAATGCTCGTTCTGCGGCAAGTCGCAGAAGCAGGTCAAGAAGCTGATCGCCGGCCCCGGCGTCTACATCTGTGACGAGTGCATCGATCTCTGCAACGAGATCATCGAGGAAGAGCTCACCGACACCGCCGAGCTCGGCTTCGACGAACTCCCCAAGCCGCGTGAGATCTTCCGCTTCCTCGACGACTACATCGTCGGCCAGGAGCGGGCCAAGAAGATCCTCTCGGTCGCGGTCTACAACCACTACAAGCGCGTGCAGCACGGCAGCCGCGCCGACAACGAGGTCGAACTCGCCAAGTCGAACATCCTGCTGATCGGCCCGACCGGCTGCGGCAAGACGCTCCTCGCGCAGACGCTCGCCCGCATGCTCAACGTGCCGTTCGCGATCGCCGATGCGACGGCACTCACCGAGGCTGGTTATGTCGGCGAAGACGTCGAGAACATTCTCCTGAAGCTGATCCAGGCGGCCGACTTCGACGTGAAGAAGGCCGAGACCGGCATCATCTACATCGACGAGATCGACAAGATCGCCCGTAAGTCCGAGAACCCGTCGATCACGCGCGACGTCTCGGGCGAAGGCGTGCAGCAGGCGCTGCTGAAGATCCTCGAGGGCACGACGGCGTCGGTGCCGCCCCAGGGTGGGCGCAAGCACCCGCACCAAGAGTTCATCCAGATCGACACCACGAACATCCTGTTCATCTGCGGGGGCGCGTTCGCCGGCCTCGACCGGGTCATCGAGCAGCGGTCGGGTCGCAAGGGCATCGGTTTCGGCGCCCAGGTGAAGGCGAAGAAAGAGTCGATCTCGGGCGAGCTGTTCGCCGACGTGATGCCCGAAGACCTCATGAAGTTCGGTCTGATCCCCGAGTTCATCGGTCGATTGCCCGTGCTCGGCGTCGTCGACAACCTCGACCGTCAGGCGCTGGTCGAGATCCTCACCGAGCCGAAGAACGCCCTCGTGAAGCAGTACCAGAAGTTCTTCGAGCTCGAGGATGTCGACCTCGAGTTCACGACCGAGGCGCTCGCCGCCGTGGCCGACCAGGCGTTGGCCCGCGGCACCGGCGCACGCGGTCTCCGTGCCATCCTCGAAGAGGTCCTGCTCAGCGTGATGTACGACCTGCCGAGCCGCGACGATGTCGCCAAGTGCGTCATCGACGAGTCGGTCGTCCTCGAGAAGGTGGCGCCGACGCTGGTGCCGCGGGGCGAGGTCGTACGCCAGGCCCGCCCGCGTCGCGCCGCGTCCTGATCAACGGTCCTGACGAGCGGGCGCCATGGATCTGCCCCAGGCGCTCGCCTTTCTCGATCGACATCTGAACCGCGAGGCCACTGCGTTCTCGACGATCAGCGCGGGTGACATCGAAGGGTTGTCGCTCGGGTCGATGGTCGAGCTGATGGCCTTCTCCGGTGATGCGCATCTCGCTTATCCCGTGATCCATGTCACGGGCACGAACGGCAAGGGTTCCGTCGCGCGGATGATCACCGAGCTGCTCGTCTCGTCGGGCCTGTCGGTCGGCTCGTACTACTCACCTCACCTCGAGCGCATCAACGAACGCATCTGCCGCGACAACGAGCCGATCGGCGATGACGAACTGGCCCAGGCGATCACCGAGGTGGCGAGGGTCACCGACCTGCTCACGACACCGGCATCGTGGTTCGAGCTGGTGACGGCGACGGCGCTTCGCTGGTTCGCCGACATCGCCGTCGACGTCGCGGTGATCGAGGTCGGACTCCTGGGCCGCTACGACGCGACGAACATCGTCGACGCTGCGGTCGCGGTGGTCACGAACGTGAGCGGCGATCACACCGACTACTCGGACGGCTGGCGTCAGAAGATCGCATGGGAGAAGGCGGGCATCATCAAGGAAGGGTGCGAGGTGGTCATCGGTCCCGGTACCGAAGACCTGCTCGAGATCTTCGCCGAGCAACTACCCGCGAGGATCACCTCGTTCGACACCGACATCGTCGTCGAAGACACGCAGGTTGCGATGGGCGGACGCCTCGCGACGATCCTCACTCCCTACGGTCGCCACGAGGAGGTGACGATCGCTGCGCACGGACTCCACCAGGCCGACAACGCGGCGATGGCCATCACCGCGGTCGAGCGGCTCTTCGACCGCGGGTTGGCCGTCGAGGTCGTGGATGACGCGATGGCCCGGGTCCGGCTCCCGGGTCGCTGCGAAGTGCTGCTCGCGAACCCCCTGGTCATCGTCGACGGTGGACACAACGCGGCCGCGGCAGTTGGCCTCGCCGAGACGCTGACCGACGACTTCACGCCGCTCGGATCGCGGGTGCTCGTCGTCGGGATGCTCGAAGGTCGTCGGGTCGCCGACCTGCTCGAGCCGCTGTCCGGCGTCGGATTCGACGCGATGATCGCCACGACGCCGCCGGGCGAGCGGGGCATGCCGGCCTCGAGACTCGCCGCCGAGGCCGTCGCGATCGGGCTCGCCTGCACGGTGGTCAGCAACCCGGTCCAGGCGATCGGCCGGGCCCTCGATGTGGCCGGCGACGACGACATGGTGGTCATTGCGGGGTCCTTCTACCAGGTGGCCGCCGCACGCCAGGCAGTTGCCGCGCACCGCCGACGGGCGTCGGACGACTGACGATTCGCAGAGCGGCTTTTCGCGATTCGCTGCCGCGAGAGGGGCGAACGTAATCTGCGGCCACCATGGACAGAACCCTCGTGATCTGCAAGCCCGACGCCGTCGAACGGGGCCTCGTGGGAGAGATCGTCTCCCGCCTCGAGCGCCGCCGGCTGACCCTCGCCGCCGCCCAGCTGATGGTCATCGGACCTGATCTGGCCGCCCGTCACTACGAGGAGCACGTCGGCAAGGGCTTCTATGACGACCTGGTGTCGTTCATCGGTCGTTCACCGTCGATGGTGCTCGCCGTCGAGGGCCCGGAAGACACCTGGAAGGTCGTTCGCGACATGGTGGGGGCCACGAATCCTCGGGCTGCGGCACCCGGCACGGTCCGTGGTGACTACGGCATCGACATCGGCGAAAACCTCATCCACGGGTCCGACTCGGCCGAGTCGGCAGCCCGCGAGATCGCCATCTTCTTCCCCGGCCTGGGCTGATCACCGGGCCTGCTCAGGGACGCTTCGCCGGCGTCACGGCCAGGAGGTCGCCTGGGACACCGAGTGACGACCCGTCTAGCATGACGCCGTCCCGAGTCACCGCCCGCCCCGGCCGTGGCACCGACCGTAGGCGGGTCGAACTCACGCATGGCACCCAGATTCACCATGGCTCCCAGATTCACCTCGTTCTCCAGCGTTCTCGGTCGCGACATGGCGATCGACTTGGGGACGGCGAACACACTCGTCTACGTCCGTGGCGAGGGCATCGTGCTGCGCGAGCCGTCGGTCGTCGCGGTCAACACGCACACCGGCCAGCCCCTGGCGGTCGGCGCGGAAGCGAAGCGGATGATCGGCCGCGCGCCGGCGCACATCACTGTGGTGCGACCGTTGCGCGACGGCGTGATCAACGATTTCGACATCTGCGAGAAGATGCTCCGCTATTTCATCCAGAAGGTGCACTCGCGGCGGTTCGCGCGCCCTCGCATGGTCATCTGCGTGCCCGGCGGCATCACCGGCGTCGAGCAGCGCGCAGTGCAGGAGGCGGCTGAGTACGCGGGTGCCGCGAAGCCGGCGTACATCATCGAAGAACCGATGGCTGCGGCGATCGGCGCCGGCCTTCCGGTGCAGGAGCCCCGCGGCAACATGATCGTCGACATCGGCGGCGGCACGACTGAGGTCGCGGTGATCTCGCTGGGTGGCGTCGTCGCCAGCCAGTCGGTGCGCGTCGCGGGTGACGAACTCGACGAGGCGATCATCCAATTCGTCAAGAAGGAGTACAGCCTGGCGCTCGGCGAACGCACGGCGGAAAACGTGAAGATGCTCCTCGGGTCCGCCTGGCCGCTCGAGGAGGAGTGCGAGGCCGAGGTCAGCGGTCGCGACCTCGTGACGGGCCTGCCGAGGACGATCGTGACGTCGTCGACCGAGATCCGCGAGGCGATCGAAGAGCCGGTCTCCGCGATCGTCGACGCCGTGAAGTTCAGCCTCGACAAGACTCCGCCCGAGTTGGCGGCCGACATCATGGAGCAGGGCATCGTGCTGGCCGGTGGCGGCGCGCTGCTGAGCGGCATCGTCGACCGCCTCCATCACGAGACGGGTATGCCGATCCGCATCGCCGACAACCCCCTCGATGCCGTGGCCCTCGGTTCGGGCATGTGCCTCGAGTCGTTCGAGGCGCTGCGGGGTGTGCTGTTCTCGTCCAGCCGCGACTGACCGCACTGATCGATGGCAGTCTCGCAACGTCGGCGCCGTCCGCGGTTCACGCTCGTCGTGATGACGCTGTTGTCGATCACGGTCCTCACGCTCGACGCGAAGAACGTGCCGGTGATCTCGGGCCTGCGGTCCGGGATGATCCAGGTCCTGAGCCCGGTCCAGCACGGTTTCCGCACGGTCACGCGGCCGATCCGTCACTGGTGGACCGGCTCGAACGACTACGACCGCGTCGTCGCCGAGAACAAGCGGCTCCGTGACGAGGTCGACCGACTCAACGGCTCGTCGATCTCGAACGCCAACGCCGTCGACGAGCTCAATCGATTGCGCGACCAGCTCGACATCCCGTTCACCAAGGACCTGAACCCGGTCGTCGCCCAGGTCGCGCCGGGACTGATCTCGAACTTCGACGACAACACCGTCGAACTCGACAAGGGATCGTCGTCGGGTATCGAGGACGGCAATCCCGTCGTCACGAAGGCCGGCCTCGTCGGTCGCGTGACGCGTGTGACCCCCGATCACTGCATCGTGCGTCTCATCACTGATTCGCGGTTCGTGGTCGGTGTGCGGCTCGTCGATCCGGTCGACTACGCGGTCGGTCACGGTGCCGGACCCGAGAACCCGTTCGTCGTCGACGAGGGCATCGAGTTGACCAGTCCGATCAAGATCGGCGCGCAGGTCGTCACGAGCGGACTCACGAGCGCGCTGTACCCGAAGGACATCCCCATCGGTGTGGTGTCGAAGGTCTCGCGCAGCACGTCGGACCAGACGCAGAAGCTCGAGGTGACCCTGTCGGCCGACATCGAACGGCTGAACGTGGTGCAGGTGCTGCGCTGGGAACCGCCGAAGTGAGCGGGTGGGAACGATGAACGAACTCGGCCTCGTCGCACGCTGGACGTTGGTGCTCGTCACGACGCTCGTGCTCCAAGCAGGGCTCGCGTCGCAGATCTCGATCGACGGCGTCGTCCCCGATCTGGTGCTCACGATCGCGGTGTGCGCCGGCCTGACCGGTGGCCCCCAACGCGGGGCGATCATCGGGTTCTGGGCCGGGCTGCTCATCGACCTCGCCCGACCCGGGCCCGTCGGCGTGTCCGCGCTGGCGATGTGCCTGGTTGCCTTCCTTGCCGGCACCGTGCAGGTCGTCGTGGTGCAGTCGGGCCGGCTCATCTCGATGGTGCTCGTCACGGCGGCGAGCGCATTGGGCGTGCTGGTGTTCGCCGTCGGCGGCGAGGTCTTCGGGGCGTCCACGCTGACGCATCCGCACCTCTTCTCGATCGTGGCGATCGTCGCGCTGATCTCGGGGCTGCTGTCGCGGTTCGGATTGCGGATGGCAGGCTGGGCCGAAGGGCCGGAACACCGGTCGGTGGCAGAGTGAGCGGTGCGACACGATGAGTGACGTCGACACGTCGAAGGTGCGGGTCACCGTCATCGGCATCGTCTGCCTCTCGCTCTTCGCGTCGTTGTTCGCGCGCCTCTGGTACCTGCAGATGATCGACAAGGCGGAGGTGCTCCAGCAGGCACGGGCGATCCACCTTCGCATCGAGCACGAGCAGGGGCCGCGGGGACGCATCCTCGATCGCAACGGCAAGGTGCTCGTCGACAACCGCAAGGCGATCGTGGTCGGCCTCGACCACCAGGGGCTCCGGCCGTACGAGAACAAGCCCGACGATCGCACGAAGATCTTCCAGCACCTCGCGGTGATCCTCTCCGACTTCGGATTCCCCACCAAGATCACGACGATCGAGACCCTCTACGCCGACAAGCGGTACGGCCCGCAGGATCTCGTGCCGATCGCGACCGAGGTACCCGAGGCCGTCGAGCTCTACCTCAAGGAGCACTGGGAAGACTTCCCCGGTGTCGTCACCCGCTCCGAATC
>JAYTFP010000342.1:0-7563 GCA_043734285.1 Acidimicrobiaceae bacterium | reverse complement strand
GATGAGCCCGGCGTCGGGGAGGCGCCCGCCGAACGAGTTGAGGAGGCTTCGAAACCCGATGGCGGTGAGAATGCCGAAGCCGACTCCGATGAGCGACGCGACGAGACCCACGATGACGCCTTCGCTCACGACCGACGCAGACACCTGACGGCGCGAGGCGCCGATGGCTCGGAGCAGGGCGAGTTCGCGGGTGCGCTGCGCGACGACGATGTTGAAGGTGTTCCAGATGAGGAACGTACTGACGAACAACGTGACCGCCGCAAAGCCCAAGAGGACGCTCGTGAAGATTGCGAGGCCCTGGTTGATCTGCGTCTTCATCTCGTCGAGGACCTGCTGTTCGGTGACGACCTCGACGTCGCTCGGCAACACCGCGCGCACAGCGGTTCGGACCTGGCTCTGATCAGCGCCCGGTGAGACCTTGAGCGAGATGCGAGCGGCGCGTCCGGGCGTGCCGGCGAGTTCTTCAGCGCGAGCGAGCGGGAATGCGAAAATGGTTCGCCGCAGAGTCGCCCCGACGGAGAAGACGCCGACGACGTGGTAGGTGGCGCTGCCCGCGACGGTCGCGATCTTGATGTTGTCGCCGACCGTGATGTGTTTGGTCGACGCGGTGCTGGCATCGACGGCAAGTTCGTCGACGCTGGCGGGCGCTCGGCCTGATCGGAGGGCGAACGACGTGAGTGCGAGGTGCTCCGGCCACGAGGTGATCACCGCAATGCCGCGCCCCGGTCCTCCGGTCGTGACCTCAGTGGTGGTGCCATCGATGAGCTGGCCGGCGCCGGCGACGGTGGTGGTGACTGCCTGGACACCGTGAACCGCCGACAACGTGCGCGCGAGATCGGCCGGCACTGCGGAACGGATTCCGTCCTGCGGTCCGGAGAGCACATCGGCGTTCTTCGGTCGGACAACGAGATCGACCCGTCCGGCTGACGCGTCGATGAGACGGTTGATCGACGCGCCGATGGTGTCGGACAACACGAACGAACCGATGACGAACGAAACCCCCAGCACGATCGCGAGGGTGGTGAGTACGAGCCGACGCCAATGCGCGATCGCGGACTTCCAGGACAGCCTGAACATCTCAGTCGCTTCCTTCTCGAACGAGGCGGGTCACGCTACTTGGGTGTCCTGCGAACTGAGCCGCCCGCCTTCGCCGGGCATCGATCGACTACCGGCTCGTCGGTGGTCCACCGAGCTGCGCGCCGCGTCGGGCGGCGGCCTCGAGGGTGATGCCCGACAAGGCCGCCAGCGCCGCGGATCGGCCGTCCTTCCAGGCCTCGTGCAGCGGGCACTCGTGGCCTTCGACGCCGCACCGTCGCGCGTCGAGGATGCACACGGCCGACTCGTTCGAGCCCTCCAGGCATTCGATGATCTCGAGCATCGTGATGGCCTCGGGCGGGCGGGCGAGTCGGCAGCCGCCATTGCGGCCGGGACGCGAGTCGAGGATGCCGGCACGCGTCATCACGCTGACGATCGTCGGAACGTTGCCGGCGGGGATCTCGCATGCCGAGGCCAGTTCGGCGGCCGTGACCCGCTCAAGGGGCGGTCGTCCAGCGAGGTCGATGAGTGCACGGACCCCGTACTCGGCCCGTCGCGTCAGCGAGAGTCTCATCGGGTGCCTCCGTTCCTGAAGTCGGGACCTTCGTCACTGTAACTATTCCTCGCTATGAATACGATGAATAGGAGAAGCAACGGACCGGTCCGATGACCGGCCTCGACGAGGGAGCACGCCAATGGTTGCCAACGGGAGCTCGGGCGAATCGCCCACCAGAACCAGCGCCATCGGGTTCGCCATCGTGTCGATCGCCGCAGTCGCCGCGCTCGTGATCTCGATGGTCGCTGTCCTCGTGGTCCAGAAATCTGACCCCTCGGGTGGCTCGACAACCACCCTCGAGGTGGCGGTCACGCTGACCGAGTTCAAGATCACTCCCGCCTCGATCGACGTCGCCTCTGGGCAGTCGATCCATTTCACGGTGAAGAACGCCGGCACGATGCCGCACGACTTCAAGGTCGATGGCACGAAGGGCACGGCGCTCCTGCAGCAGGGTGGCTCAGCCGAGTTCACGGCGGACGCCGTCAAGGCGTCCGCGCAGGCGTGGTGCACCGTCGTGGGCCACAAGGAGTCGGGGATGGTCATGGCCATCAACCTCGCGGGTGGCGCGGCGGCGAGTGCCGCGGCGGTGCCCGGGATGAACATGGGTGGGTCGTCGACAGGTGCGAGCGACGCGAAGATCGACGCCAGCGCCAAGCCGGGATCCGGCTGGACCGCGTATGACCCCACCCTGCGGCCGGCGCCGGGCGGAACCGTGCACAACGTCGACATCCACGCGACCGAGAAGACCATCGAAGTAGCCCCGGGCGTGACGCAGAAGATGTGGACCTTCGACGGCAAGGTGCCCGGCACCATCCATCGCGGCCACCTCGGCGACGTCTTCAACTTCACGCTCATCAACGACGGCACGATCGGACACTCGATCGACTTCCACGCATCGAAGGTCGCGTGGGACCAGAAGATGAAGACCATCGATGCCGGCCAGCGTCTGCAGTACTCGTTCAGAGCCGACTACGCCGGCATCTTCATGTACCACTGCGGCACCGCACCCGCCCTCGAACACATCGCCAACGGCATGTACGGAGCGATCATCATCGATCCGCCGAACCTGGCACCCGTCGACCACGAATACGTGATGGTCCAGTCCGAGCTCTACCTCGGACCGCAGGGCCAGCCCGGCGACCTCACCAAGATGAACGCCGCCAAGTGGGACGCGGTGGTGTTCAACGGCTACTTCATGCAGTACAAGTTCGCCCCGATCCGCGTCGAACCCAACCAACGGGTCCGCGTGTGGGTCATCGACGACGGGCCCTCCGAGAACTCGTCGTTCCACATCGTCGGCACCGTCTTCGACACCGTGTTCAAGGAAGGCGCGTTCTTGTTGCAACCCGACGCCAGACGCGGAGGATCGCAGGCGCTCGACCTGCAGCCGGCGCAGGGCGGTTTCGTCGAGTTCAGCCTCGCCGAGCCGGGCTTCTATCCGATGGTCACACACAAGTTCGTCAACGTCGGCGCTGGCGCCATGGGGCTGTTCCAGGCCGGCGACGTCACTCTCCCCACCAGTGGCGGTGGCCACTGAAATCGCTCGGGGCGGTGTCGGACGCGTCAGCGACGCCGCACGTACATACCGCGGGTCATCGACCCCGGCGCGATTCTCACGGCTTCGAGGTACTCGTCGACGTCGGCACGACGGATGACCCATCGGCTGTCATCGTGACGCTCGGCGGGGATCGCGCCGCGCTGGACCATTCGCTGGATCGTGATGTGGTTGAGTCCCAACAGCGCGGCAACCTCAGCGATCGAGAGGAGTTCGTCAGCGGGCTGCTCGGTCGGGCCTGGTTGCTCCATTCTCCGCGAAGGTAGAGCGCAATCGGTTACACGTCGGTTAGACAATTCAAGGCGTGATCGGTGCATCATGTCGGCCGCGGTATCGTGTGCGCCTTGTCCAAGACGCCCAAGCGGGTCCTGAACGCGACCGCCTTCCTGATGGGAAGTCGATATCTCGTCGAGATCGACCAGCTCGAGGGTTTTCGCACGACGACGAAGTATCGCTGGCAGATCCGCCGCAAGGCGCGGCGCGAAGCAGCGAAATCGCTTGGCTGTCGTCCCCGGCGGATCAAGCTCTCGGTGAGCGTCGGCGCGACATCCGTCGCCTCGTAGCCCCAGTCGTCAGTCGTCGGTTTCGACTGGGTGGCGGCGTTGATCGGTGGTCATGTGGACGATGACGACGAGGATCGCGGCGAGGAAGATCAGGCTCGTGACCGTCGTACCGAGTCCCAATCCGGGTTGGAACCCTTCGGCATCCTGGCCCGCCGGCAGCTTTCGGGGCTGCGACAGCAGGTCGCCGATCGACGCACCGAGCGGACGGGTCAGCACGTAGGCAAACCAGAACGCGACGATCGCGTTGAGCTTGAGCCACAGGTGGGACATGCCGATCACGGCGATCATGGCGGCGAACAGCAGGAGCGACTTCGTGTAGCCGAGGCTCCACTTCTCGGCGATGAGGTCGCCGGCCGCGGTGCCGAGTGCGAACGTGAAGAGTATCGCGAGCCAGTAGAACGCCTCACGCTTCGCGGTGTGGATCGAGTGGATCGACAACGTCCGCTCGCTCGCGAACCAGACGCCGAACGACGCGAACATGAGGATCGCGAACACGATCGTGCTCGTCGTCAGCGACACCTTGAAGTTCTCCACCATGTTGTCGGTGATGAGCGTGCCGACGACGCTGATCAATACGACGGCGATCCAGTAGACGGCCGGCGCGTACTCGCGCATCTGGAATTGCACGACCAGCGCGACGGCCAGGAGGACCCCCATGACGATCGTGGTTGTCGTGAGGTTGTCGCCGAGCTTTCCGTTGATGAAGTCGGCGAACGTCTCACCGACGGTCGTGCACAAGACCTTGATGACCCAGAAGTACAACGTGACCTCGGGGACCTTGCTCAAGAAGTGGTGCGTCTCCGGGCGCGTGTCGACGGAGATCGGGGGAGTCTGCATTCGGTGTCCTTTGGCTGGGTGGCCGCCGGACGATAACGAGGGGCGGGTAATGCGTTCGGATCGCCGAGAACAGGGGGGAGTTAAACCTCCGGGGCCTCGCCGCCACGGGCCCAGGCCGATTTGTTAGGCATGCCTCATACTGAGTTAGGGTTGCCGAACAACGACGGCGAGTGCGAGGAAAGCCATGTCGAGCGGCAAGATTGCGATCCTCGGTGCGATCGCGGGCTTCACCATCTTCATCGGACTGCCGGTCGGGCGGCTGCAGCGCCTGGCACCCCGGCTCCGGGTGCTGCTGAATGCGATCGCGATCGGGATCCTGATCTTCCTGCTCTGGGATGTGCTCTCGAAGGGGATGGAACCGCTCGAGGCGGCGCTGACCGCTGCGACCGACGGGGGCGGCACCTGGGCCCGATTCACGTGGCTCGCGATCGTGTTCACGGTGTGCCTCGGCGTGGGCCTGCTCTCGCTCGTCTACTACGAGGGTTCGACACTCAAGAAGGCGACGCCATCGCTCGAGGCAGCGAGCATCGACGCGATCCCCGCGGATGTCGGCATCACCGAAGCTCGTCGCCTGGCACTGTTCATCGCGATCGGCATCGGACTCCACAACTTCTCGGAAGGGCTCGCCATCGGACAGTCCGCGGCGAAGGGTGAGATCAGCCTCGCCCTCGTGCTCATCATCGGCTTCGGCCTCCACAACGCGACCGAGGGTTTCGGGATCATCGCGCCGATGGCATCCGAGGGTGTGCGCCCGTCATGGGCATTTCTCGGAATGATGGGGCTCATTGGCGGCGGCCCGACCCTTCTCGGCACGCTGATCGGTCAGTCGTTCGTCAACGACGTCGTCTTCATGGGGTTCCTGGCGCTGGCGGCGGGGTCGATCCTCTACGTCGTCGTCCAACTCCTGATGGTGGCCGCACGACACGGTCATCGAGAGCTGCTCATGTGGGGAATTCTCATCGGTCTCGTCGCCGGATTCGCGACCGACATGGTGCTCACCGCCGCCGGCGCCTGAACATCTGAAGGTTTTGCCGTCTGGTTACCGTGCCCGCGGTCGCCGCTGAGATGCCCCTCGTTACGTTGCGGCGGTGCCAATCGAACAAGTCCTCGACCGTCGCGCGCTCGAGGGCTCGGCCCCCAGTGAGGCTCGGCACCTCGCGTCGGTCCGCGGTCGCGCGACGGCGCTTACAGCCGGAGCGGTCGCCGCCGGTGCGTTCGCGGTGGCGCGCGGTTCGACTTGGCCGCGGTTCGTACTCCTGCTCGCGGTCACCGCGCCGATCCTCACCCTCGCGCTTCGCTCCGCGCGACGTGTCGTTCCGGCGTCGTCCCCGCGGCACGTGCGCCGATCGTCGACAACGCCGCGCCGCGCTCGCCGCAGGGCATTCGTCCTGACGTCGGGCGCGATCGCAGCGGTCGTGGTCGCGATGCTGTTGCTCGGTCTGTGGGATGTGTTGTTCGTGATGCCCGGGCTGCTCGTCGGTGCGTTGGTCGCCGATCTTCGACGGTCGGGCGGACGACTCGTGCCGAGCAGACCTCGGATCTGGGTCGCGGTCGTACTCGCGCCGATGCTCGTCATCTCGTGGTCCCTCCTGAACGTGTTGGCGCCTCCCGGCCCCGACCCGCTCGCCATCCGCGCGGTCGAATGGCTTCGCGATCACCAGGGGGCGGACGTGGTCAACTCCGTCGAACGATGGTGGTACACGTCGCATCCGCCGCGGGTCGGCGGCGCACCCACGGCGCTCGAGGCGCGACCCCGGACTCCGGTGACGTCGACCAGTCACGGCAGCTCGCGAATCGACGTACCGCTCGCGAGAGTTCCCTCGCCGACGAATTCGCCGGTCGGCGACGAGGGAGTGTGGGTCGCGACGTCCGGTTCGAGTGGTCATCCCGCCGTGGCGACGACGCTCCTTCGGCCCGATGCAGTGCACACCAGCCTCGTGGTCGGACTTCTCCGGATCGATCCGTCCAGAACGCGGATCCGACTGCTGTCCGGAACCGAACAGCCCGAGGGCACGTCGCCCAACCAAGGCGAAGTCCCCGCGGGTGATCGCCCCCACCTGCTCGCCGCGTTCAACGCCGGCTTCCGGATGAACGAGGCGGGCGGCGGGTGGTTCAGCGAAGGTCACACCGCGATGCCGCTCCAAGCCGGCGCGGCGTCGCTTGTTCTTCGCGACGACGGCCGAGCCGACGTCGGTCAATGGGGACGCGACGACTCGATGGGTCCTCACATCGTCGGCGTTCGTCAGAACCTCGCGCTGATCGTCGACAACGGCGCTCCCGTCGACGGGATCGATTCTCCCGACAATGCGCGTTGGGGTAAAACGCTCGGCCACCGGGTCCTCGTGCCCCGCTCCGGCGTGGGCGTGACGAAAGACGGCATCCTCATCTACGTCGGCGGCCCTGGACTCACCGTCCGGACACTCGCCGAGACACTGATCGCCGCCGGTGCTGTGCGGGCCATGGAACTCGACATCAACAACCAGTGGGTCGACGCCTACACGTTCGTCCCCGGCGTCGGCGGCCCGGTCGGGTCGAAGCTCGTCGACGAGATGCGGTACGGACCTGGGCGATACCTGTCGCCGCAGAGTCGCGACTTCATCAGCGTCACATCCGGGTGATCCCATGAATCCGCGCGTGCGGCGAGTCATGCTCATCGGCACCGCCGGCTCGCTCGCGATCGTGCTCTGCGGATCGAACGTGCGCCCCGGGCCAGGCCTGTCGATCGTCTGGCTGGGTGAAGTCGCGGATGGTCCAGCGCTCCGCGCACTCTGGACCGTCGGTTCGATGCTGGGAGTCGCGACGCTCATTGCTGCCTGGGTCGCGTTGGTCGGCATCGTGCGATCGGCGCCGCTGCCGACCTCGTCCTTGCGATGCATCAGTACGTTGTGGTCGATCCCGCTCGCGATCGGGCCGGCGTTGTTCAGCAGTGACGTGTTCAGCTACTCCGCGCAGGGTGAGATCGCGGCGCGCGGCCTCGATCCCTCACGGGTCGGCCCAGCGGCTCTCGGCCCGGGCCG
>JAYTFP010000341.1:0-7652 GCA_043734285.1 Acidimicrobiaceae bacterium | reverse complement strand
GTTTGACGAAGTGGAGCAGCGAACGTTCGACACCGTGCACGTCGGTGTGACTGGCGAGGAAGTTCCCGGGCCACGAGAACAGCTGATCGAGCAACTCGGGGACCACAAAGAACGAGAGACCCGAAATGATCGCGGCCTGCACCGATCGATGCCCTGCGGTGATGACCAGGACGAGCCAGATCAAACCGAAGTAGAAGTTGAAGCTCTGGTCGTAGCTGGCCTGCCCGAAGAAGCTGGCGAGCAGGCCACCACCGAACCCTGCGATCGCCGCGCCGAGCACGAAGACCTTGATCCGCGCTCGGAGCGGGTTGATGCCGATCGACGCCGCGGCGGGCTCGCTCTCGCGGATCGCGTCGAGGAAGCGCCCGGTCGTGCCCTGGCGCACGGCGATCACACCCACGCTGATGATGGCGAGCAACACGATGCAGAGCACGAGGAAGGTCCGATCGTTCGCGAAGTCGACCGGTCCGACGAGTGGACGTGGCACCCGCAGCGGCGTCGCCCCGCCCGACACCCACCCGAGGGGGACGAGCACCTTCTCGAACATCAACGCGAACGCCAGCGTCGCCAGCGCCGGATAGATACCGGCGAGGCGCAGGACAGGGAGGCTGAGGATCGCCGCGACCAGCGCGGCGACCGCGGCGCCGATCAGCATCGCCACGAGCACCGGCACGTTGAAGTTGGCGACGAATTGCGCCGTCGAGAACGCGCCGATCGCGGCGAACGTCGCCTGGCAGAGCGAGATCGTGTTGCCGACGCCGGTGGTGAGCACGATCGACAGCATGATGATGCCCAGCACGACGCCGCCGGTCACGAGGTTGCGCCAGTACTGGTCGAGAACGAACAGGCTGAGGAGCAGGCCGACGGCGATCGCAGCGACCGCGAACGCGCGGGTGCCGAGCGTCATCCAGGGCGGACGGCTGACTGCGACGGGAACCGGAGCCGGCGGATCGACCCCCGCCAGCGGATCGGTGATGTCGTGGCTGCGCCGCGAGGCCTGACGAACGATGACCAGCACGAAGAGCACGACGAACGGCAGCCCTGGGCGCAGACCGTTGGCGAGGATGCTGTCGGTCTTCAGGAAACCGGCCAACTCGGCCTGCAGCACACCGAGCCCGATCCCGCCCGCCATGGCGCCGGCGATGCTGGTGAGATTGCCGACGACGCAGGCGGCGATGGCGGCGACGAGGAGGGTGAAGAAGTCGAGCGAATCGAGTTGCGCGAAGAGTGGTGCGATGAGGACTCCCGCGAGCCCGGCGAGCATGCTCGACAGCACCCACGAGAACAGCGACACCCGGCCTGCGTCGGTGCCCTGGAGTTGGAGGAGCCGCGGACTTTCGACCACGGCGCGCATCCGCAGGCCGATCCCGCCCCGTCGGAACATCACGACGAGCCCGATCACGACCAACGCGGTCAACCCGAGGGTGGCGATCTGGCCGGCGTCGAGCACGTACTTCGATCCGTGGATCCGCCAGAGGAACTCGTCGGTGCGTTTCACCGTCCAGAGTGGCGGCGGGTTCTTCTTCGACTCGCTACCGAAGATCAGCTTCACGATCTCGGGAATCGCGACCAACAATCCCAACGACGTGACGAGCTTGCCCAACGAGCTGGCCGTGCGTTGGTGGCGATAGATCACGCGGTCGAGGAAGATTCCGATGAGCGGGCCGACGATGACGATCGCGAGCACCGCCGCGGGCACGAGCGGCCACTCGTGCAGCTTGCGCGTCTCGTAGAACACTGACGCCGAGGCGTACGCCTGCCCGGCGAACGCCAGGTTGAACACGCCCGACGTCTTGAAGGTCAGCACCAGCCCGACCGCGAGCAGTGCGAACACGCAGCCGATCGGCACGCCACGGATCGCGTACTCGACGAGGTTCGCGAGATCGTGGCTCATGTGGTCTGTGACGCCCCGAGGTCGGCCGTGCCGTCAGGCGTTGTAGCGCGTCGTGAGCTTGCCGGCATCGTCGACTGCGCACACGAACGGCTTGCCCGGCTCGGTGAAGACGGGTTCGAACTTGCTGGCGTGCACCTTGAGGAACACCTGGCACGCCTCACCGGGCGTCTTCAACTGGGTGTGCTGCTTGGTCCAGTCGACGCCGTTGAGGATGCCGTCGGCCGTGTAGTCGGTCATCTTGTTGATCGCGTCGATCACGGTCTTGCGGTCGAAGTGCTCACCCGCCGCCTTCAGCCCCGTGACGAAGAGGTCGGCGTTCAGCCAGCCCACGAGCGAGTTCTCGGTCGGATCGGTGTTGAGCTTCTTCATCGCGGCGAGAAACTTGGTCAGGCCGGCGGGCTTGTCGCTCGCCTCGAACGGCACGAAGTCCGTTCGCACGTAAGAGCCCTCGAACAGGTCGCCGAACTCCTTCAGGAATTCGTGGTCGTAGGCATTGGGCAGCGACTGCACGGCCTTCAGCTGCTGCTTCTTCATCTCCTTGGCCAACGTGACGACGCCGTTGTTGTCCATGCACGTCGTCACCAAGTCGACGCCGGCGGCTTTCATCCTCGAGACCTGCACGCTCAAGTCGGCGACGCCGTACGACAACGACTGGTCGACGTACACGACCTTCGCGTCGGCCGCCGCTCCGTATTTCTCGAAGCCCGCCTTCGTGCCGTCGGCGCAGGTCGACGACTGCGGCACCGCGTACGCGAGCACGCCGATCTTGTGGGCGTGGATCTGCAGTGCGAGCCAGGGGAGCGCAGGTCCGGCGCAGGTGAAGCAGAGGAAGGATCCGGACTGTCCGAAGAGATTGCTGCGCGGGTCCTTCGCGTTGCCCTCCCACTCGGGGTTGATCGTCCACCCGAACGTGGGCACGCCCCCGTCGACCGCCGTCTGCGCGCCGGTGAACAGGAGTGACGCGACGGGGAGGATGGCGAAGACGTGGTCCTGCGTCAGCAGGCCCTCGATCTGTGACTTGTTGTTGGCGACCTTGTCGTCGCGGTCGGCCGCCATGACGATCTTGCGGCCGTAGATGCCGTCGGCGTCGTTGATCATGTCGAAATACGCCTTGGCGCCGACGAACGCGTCGGAGTATTTGCCGCCGAGCGGATTCGTCACCGACGCCGTCCCACCGACCTTGATCTCGGTGTCGGTCACACCCGGCGCATCGACCTTCGCCGACTTGCCGCCGTTGCTGTCGGCCTTGACGCTGGCGCCCTTCGAGTTGCCGCATGCGCTGACGAGGAGCGAGGCCGCGACGGCGACAGTCAGCGCCGCCTTCCAACGTGAACCCCTCATCGGAGCGCCCCCTTCTGGTGCCGATCGGCGAGTCGTGATCACAAACCTGACGCCGTCGTCAGGTTTCGCCCCTGACCATATTCCGAATCGATCGACTCCGCGTGCTCATGGCTGGGCGGGCCTCGTCACGGCGCGAAGATCGCCGCGTCGATGATGTCCACGAGGGTCGTCAAGAGCTCGTCGCGCGAGACCTGCACCTGTCCGGTCGTGGCGTAGTAGTTGAACCGTTCGCACATGGTGACGAGCGCCAAGCTGGTGAGCGCCGGGTCGAGGCCGAGGCGCTTGGGGATCCGGATCTGCTCCATCAACGCGGTCACGAGGCTGCCGAGCGCGTCGTTGCCGCGGCGTCCGACACCGTCGTTCGACAGCTCGGCCTCGGTCCAGCTGCGGATCACGTCGCCGGTGCGCTCGTAGAGGTCGGCGAAGCGGTCGAGCCAGGCCCGCAACTCGGCTCGGCCGCGGTCGGAGTTCGTGACCTTCGGCAGCTCGTCGACGAGCGCTGCGATCTCGACGGCGGCATCGGCGATGAGCTGGTCGAAGAGATCTTCTTTCGAACCGAAGTACAGATAGAAGGTGCCGTGGCTGCTGTCGGCGGCGGCGACGATGTCGTCGACGCGAGCCGCGTGATAGCCGCGCTCGGCGAACACCGTGGCGCCGGCGGCGAGGATGCGGGCCCGAGTGCGCTGCCCGCGGGTGCCGGTCGGGGGCGGCGGGGACGGGTCGGTGGCCGGCATGGCGACATCGTAGGACGACTCGCCTGCCGAACCTGACGTCGGCGTCAGTCATCGGTGCGTCGGTAAGGTATCGCCCGATGGCCCGATCCGTTCCTGCGCCCGGCGAAGCGCCACTGCCGGCGCCAGACGCCGCGGAGCTGTTGCGTCGCAACGCACGGTCGGTCGAATTCGGCGAGCGTCCGGCCATATGCTTCGGCGATTCGGTGTGGACGCACGCGCAGTACGCGGCCGAGTCGATCCGCTGGGCCAATCTGCTGCTCTCGCAACCGCGGCGCGGCGGCGGCGACGCCCATCGTCCGGTGCATGTCGGCGTGTTGCTCGACAACACGCCTGACTACTTGTTCGCGTTCGGTGGCGCGGCGTTCGCCGGGGCGACGGTCGTCGGACTCAATCCGACGCGGGTCGGCGAGCATCTGCTCCGCGACATCGTCCACACCGACGTCGACCTGATCGTCACCGAACCGCGTCACCTCGGCGAACTCGACGGGCTCGACCTCGGCGAGCGGAGGGTCCTGGTCTCTCATCGGTTCGATGCAGGCTCCGACGACGTCGACGACCGCGGCCGCGATCTCGACGCGGCGCTCGCCGAGGTCGGATCCGATGATCCCGGCCTCGCGCACGATCCGTCGTCGACGCGGTGGGCGCTCATCTTCACGTCCGGCACGTCGGGCGCGCCGAAGGCAGTCATCTGCTCGCAGCGCCGGCTGCTCGTGACCGGCGCGCGCATGGTCGCGATGATGGGGCTCGGGCCCGACGACGTCGGGTACGTCGCGATGCCGTTGTTCCACTCGAACGCGGTCATGGTCGGATGGATGCCGTCGTTGGTCGCCGGCGCGTCGGTCGGTCTGGCGCGGCGCTTCAGCGTGTCGGGCTTCCTGCCGGACGTGCGCCGCTACAGCGCGACCTGGTTCAACTACACGGGCAAGCCGCTGTCGTATCTGCTGGGCTCACCGGCACAGCCCGACGACGCCGACAACTCGCTGCGCGTGGCATTCGGCAACGAGGGTTCACCCGCCGTCCTCGAGCAGTTCGCGGAGCGGTTCGGTGTCAAGGTGATCGACGCGTTCGGCTCGACCGAGGGCGCCGTGTCGCTCGACCGTGACGTGCCGCCCCGCGTCGGCGCGATGGGCGTTGCTGGCGCGACCATCTCGATCGTCGATGCCGACGAGTGCGAGTGCCCTCCGGCCGAGTTCGACGACGACGGCCGGCTGACCAACGCCGAGCGCTGCGTCGGCGAGATCGTGAACATGGCGGGCGCGGGTCCGTTCGAGGGCTACTACAACAACGACGAGGCGACCGGGAAGGCGACCCGCAACGGCTGGTACTGGTCGGGCGATCTCGGCTATCTCGATGCCGACCGTTACCTGTTCTTCGCAGGCCGCACCGCGGAATGGATCCGCGTCGACGGCGAGAACTTCCCCGCGGGTCCGATCGGCGAGGCGATCGCCGCGCATCCCGATGTGGTCGTCGCCGCGGCCTATGGAGTGCCGGATGCGCTCGCGGGTGATCAGGTGATGGTCGCCGTGGTCCTGCGCTCGGGTTGTGCGTTCGATCCGCAGGCTTTCGCCGCATGGGTCGACAACGCGGGTATCGGCGGCAAGTGGCGGCCGCGCTACGTGAGGGTCGCCGACGAGCTGCCGACCACCGGCACCAACAAGATCGTCACTCGCACGTTGGCGTCGCAGAAGTTCCGCCTCGATCGTGTCGGGGGCGATCAGCTGTGGGTGCGTGAGCGTGGCGAGCCGTACCGTCGGTTCGGCGAAGCGGAGGAGGACGCGCTGCGCCGATCGTTGGTCGACGTCGGTCGCGAACGGTTCTGGGACCTCTGATGGGCACTCAGTGATGGGCTGCGACCTCTGATGGACCTCGCCTACTCCGACGACGAGATGGCCTTCGCGCTCGAGGCCCGCGAATGGCTCACGTCGAACCTCGCGGAGATCGGCGAGCCCGGTCCGTTCGCGGAGCTTGCCGACGAGATCGAGTGGGGCCGTCGCTGGCAGGCGCGTCTCGCCTCCGACCGTCGCGTCGGCATCGCCTGGCCCGTTGAGTTCGGCGGGCGCGGCGCGACGCCGGTGCAGGTCGCCCTGTTCAACATGGAGTACGCACGCGCCAGGGCGCCGCAGCCGGTGAACCGTGTGGGCATCAACCTCGCGGGGCCGACGCTGCTGGCGCACGGCACCGACGGTCAGAAGCAACGGTGGTTGCGGCGCATCCTCGACGCGAGCGAGATCTGGTGCCAGCTCTTCAGCGAGCCCGACGCGGGCAGCGACCTCGCGTCGCTGACCACGCACGCCGAGCTGGTCGACCCCGATGATCCGGCCAGCGGGTGGAGGGTGTCGGGCCAGAAGGTGTGGACGAGCTACGCGCAGTTCGCCCGCTGGGGCATCTGCCTGGCCCGAACCGATCGTGACGCGCCCAAGCACCGCGGCATCTCGTTTCTCGTGGTCGACATGACGGCGCCCGGCGTCGAGATCCGACCCCTGCGTCAGATCACCGGTGAGTCGGAGTTCAGCGAGGTCTTCCTCGACGAAGTCGTGGTGCCGTCCGACCATCTCGTCGGTGGGTTGCACGACGGTTGGGCGGTGGCCAACACGACGCTCGCGCACGAGCGCGGCACGAACTTCCCGTTCAAGGAGCAGGTCGTCCACGAGTGCTACCTCGACGAGCTGTACGCGCTGGCGAGTGATCGGGGTCGACTCGACGACGAGGAGGTTGCCGACGCGCTCGCGCAGGCGTTCGTCGAGCTGCGCATCCTGCGACTGCACAACTGGCGGACCTTGTCACGCCTCGGACGCGGCCTCGAGCCGGGATCCGAGTCGAGTTGGGTGAAGCTCGCCTGGAGCGACATGACACAGCACCTGTCGTCGGGAGCGATGGCGATCCTCGGCGCGGAGTCGTCACTGTGGGGTCCCTGGCAGCGCCAGTTCCTCTGGTCGCGGGCCGCGTCGATCGCCGGCGGCACGTCCGAGATACAGCGCACGATCATCGGCGAGCGCCTGCTCGGCCTGCCGCGCGGGTGACGGTCAGCCGACCCAGGTGATGGTGGGGGAGTTGCGGGAAGGCGGTGGCACGGTGCCGATCGGGTGGCCCAGATAGATCGCCGCGACCACGACCGTGTCGGGCTCGAACCCGCAGAGGTGGAGCAGCGCCGGCGCGGTCGGTGTCGCGACTGATGACCAGAACGACGCGAGCCCTTCGCCGGTCGCGCCGAGGAGGATGTTCTGGATGCCAGCGGCGACCGCGTCGCGGTTCTCGGTCGTGGTCGTCGCGTCGCCACCGGCAGCGGATCCGACCAGCAACATCAGAGGCGCGCGCGTGTACTTGAGCCGAGTCTTCGCGACCCGCTCCGGCTTCACCCCGTCCGCCGCCATCTGCGCGGCGATCGTGTCGCCGAGAGTGCGCCGGCCGTCACCGGTGAACGCCGCGAACCGCCACGGGTTGGTGTGATGGTGGTTCGGCGCCCACGTCGCGAGACGGCACAGATTCATCACGATCGGCGCGTCGACCGCCATGTCGGGATCCATGCGAAGCGAGGTGCGTCGTGACGCGATGATCGAGGCGACGTCGGGTTGGTGATCGGTCATGCCGATCCGAAATTCGGGTCGGCTGGTGCGGTCGCGGGGAGCGGATCGCCGACCAGCAGTCGGGCCGCCCGGTCGGCCAGCGCGACGATCGTGAGTGTG
>JAYTFP010000340.1:0-13898 GCA_043734285.1 Acidimicrobiaceae bacterium | reverse complement strand
CCTCGTGGTCGCCGGTAGTCTCGGGCGATGGCCACCCTCGTCTGTTTCCACGCCCACCCCGACGACGAGTCGATCGCGACCGGCGGCACCATTGTGAAGGCCAAGGCCGCCGGACATCGGGTCGTGCTGGTCGTCGCGACGCGTGGCGAGCACGGTGAAGTCGCCGAGGGATTCCTCGATCCCGGCGAGCCGCTCGGCCTGCGTCGGATCCGCGAGACGCTCGACTCTGCCGCGGTGCTCGGCATCGACCGCGTCGAGTTCCTGGGATACGTCGACTCGGGCATGATCGGCACGCCGCAGAACGACGGCCCCTATTCGTTCTGGCAGGCCGATGTCGAGCAAGCGGCGACCCGATTCGCAGCGATCCTCACCGAAGAAGCGGCTGATGTGGTGACCATCTATGACGACAACGGCGGTTACGGCCACCCCGACCACATCCAGGTGCACCGCGTCGGTGCCCGGGCGGCGCAACTCGCCGGCGTCCAGCACATCTTCGAGTCGACGATCAACCGCGACAGCATTCGCGAGATGATCGAGGCGAGTCGCGACCAGTTCACCGAGGAACAGCTCGCAGAGATGCCCGACTTCGAGAACGACGACTCATTCGGCGTGACCGAGGATCGCATCACCCACGCCGTCGACGTGTCCGACTTCACCGAAGTCAAGCGGTCCTCGATGCGCGCCCACGCCAGTCAGATCCCCGAGGACAACTTCTTCCTCGCCATGCCCGACGACGTCTTCAACATGTCGTTCGGTACCGAGTGGTACATCGCCCACGGCGCGACGCGTTCAGACGGCGAGCCGTTCGGCGACGACCTGTTCGCCGCCCTCGGCTGACAGCGCTCGCGGACGGGCTCCCAGGCCGAAGTACGATCGCCGCGTGCTGGGCAGCCTTCGCGACATCCACGCCAACTGGGCATGGGTCGTCATCATCTCGAACGGCGTCGCCGGGATGTGGTGCCTCGGCGCCCACAAGACCCCTGCACTGCGTCTGCGCGCGATGTGGTGGTTCGTCGTCGCTGCCGAGTTGTCGATCTTCGTGCAGGTCGCGATGGGTGTGACGATGGTCGCCGCGCAGCACATCGACGCGCCGCAGTTCCACATGTTCTACGGGTTCGTCGCGATCATCACGGTCGCGCTTCTCTATGCGTACCGCCAGCAGCTCAAGCCGCACATGTACCTGCTCTACGGCTTCGGCGGGCTCTTCCTGATGGGCCTCGGCATCCGGGCCATGTTGAAGGCGGCCTGACCGCTCAGCTGGTCAGGCGCTTGTCGAGGTCGGACAACTCGTCGCGCATCTCGGCGGGCAGGCGCTCGCCGATGAAGTCGAAGTGGTCCTCGACCAGCGCGACCTCACCGCGCCACGCGTCGTTGTCGACCTCGAGGATCTTGGCCAGCGTGGCCGCGTCGATCTCGAGTCCGTCCACGTCGAGCGCATCGGGCGTCGGCACGTAGCCGATCGCGGTCTCGACCGCGCCGCCATCGCCGTTGACCCGTTCGAGCACCCACTTGAGCACGCGGCTGTTCTCGCCGAACCCTGGCCACAGGAACTTGCCGTTCTCGTCTTTGCGGAACCAGTTGACCCAGAACAGCTTCGGGAGCTTCGAGGCGTCGGTGGCCTTGCCGATCGACAGCCAGTGGTTGATGTAGTCGCCCACGTTGTAGCCCATGAAGGGGATCATCGCGAAGGGGTCGAAGCGCACTTCACCGACGGTGCCGGCGGCTGCTGCCGTCTTCTCGGAGCTCATGATCGAGCCGAGGAAGACACCGTGCTGCCAGTCGAACGACTGCGTCACCAGCGGCACATTGGTAGCGCGGCGTCCGCCGAACAGGATCGCGGAGATCGGTACGCCGGCCGGATCCTGCCACTCGGGTGCAATCGACGGGCACTGCGACGCGGGGGCCGTGAAGCGGGCGTTGGGGTGTGCCGCGGGCGTGCCCGACGCAGGGGTCCAGTCGTTGCCCTTCCAATCGATCAGGTGGGCCGGCGCCTCTTCGGTCATGTCTTCCCACCACACGTCACCATCGTCGGTGCGGGCCACGTTGGTGAAGATCGAGTTCGCCTCGATGCTCGCCATCGCGTTGGCGTTCGTGGCGTTGCTCGTGCCGGGTGCCACGCCGAAGAACCCGGCCTCGGGGTTGATGGCGTACAGCTGGCCGTCGGCGCCGAACTTCATCCAGGCGATGTCGTCGCCGATGGTCTCGACCTTCCATCCCGGCAGCGACGGGATGAGCATGGCCATGTTCGTCTTGCCGCACGCGGACGGGAACGCCGCCGCGACGTACTTCTTCTCGCCGCCGGGCGGCGTGATGCCGAGGATGAGCATGTGCTCGGCCATCCAGCCCTCGTCGCGCGCCATCGTCGACGCGATCCGCAACGCGAAACACTTCTTGCCGAGCAGCGCGTTGCCGCCGTAACCCGAGCCGTAGCTCCAGATCTCTCGGGTCTCGGGGAAGTGCGAGATGTACTTGTTCTCGGCATCGCACGGCCACGCCACGTCGGCTCGCGCCGATCCGTCGGCGAGCACGAGGGGATAGCCGACCGAGTGGAGACAGGGCACGAATTCGCCGCTGTCACCCAACACGTCGAGCGCTCCCTGGCCCATGCGCGTCATGATCCGCATGTTCGTGACCACGTAGGGCGAGTCGGTGAGTTGCACACCGATGTGGGCGATGGGTGAGCCGAGCGGGCCCATCGAGAACGGCACGATGTACATCGTGCGGCCGTTCATCGCGCCGCGGTAGAGCTGGAGCATCTCGTTCTTCAGGTCGTCGGGATCGCGCCAGTTGTTGGTCGGACCGGCGTCGATCTCGCGCTCGCAGGCGATGTAGGTGCGGTCTTCGACCCGGGCGACGTCGCCAGGATCTGACAGGGCGAGATAGCTGTTGGGGCGGAGCGTGTCGGAGAGTCGCTCGTACGTGCCGCCATCGATGAGCAGCTGGCTCAGGCGGTCGCACTCCTCAACGCTGCCGTCGCACCACTGGACATCGGCGGGCTCGAAGATCTGCCGCCACTCCTCGACCCACTCGAGCAGTTCCTGGTTGTTGGTGCTTCCTGCCATGATTCCCTCCGGTTACCAACATCGATCCCACAACGTGCAGTGCCGTGAACGAAATGTCACGCTTTTTCCCGAAAAGCAGTGTCGGGCGCCTTACCCGCTGGCGGGGCCGACCGTGTGCTCGGGCGACAAGAACCCAGGGGTTCCCATGTCGACCTCCGAGCCGAGCGACACATGGGCCGCCAGACCGTCACCGTCGAGCTCGAAGCACACCCGCTGACCTTGTCGCAGCATGCGGAAGACCGATCCGACCAGCGCGCCTTCGGCCAGCTCGTAGTCGGCCAGGTCGCGGTCGCAGAGGATGACACCGTTGCCGGTGCCCGGGTCATAGGACTTGATCACGCCCTGCATGGGTGGGGCCGATCAGGAGGCGCGACGCGCCGTGGGCTTCTGCACCTTGCCGGACTTGAGGCAGCCGGTGCAGACGTTGAGGCGGCGCGGCGATCCGTCGACGATCGCCCGGACCCGTTGGATGTTGGGGTTCCAGCGGCGCTTCGTGCGGCGGTGCGAGTGGCTCAGGCTCATGCCGAAGCCCGGCTTCTTGCTGCAGATTTCACACACGGAGGACATCGGTGCTGCTCGGTTCCTGAAGGTGGGGTCGGGAGGATCGGAGAGGTCTCGGCGCGGGCAACTGCCCACGGTCACAAGCGGATCTCCACGCTAGCAGCGGAGTCCAGGCGTCCCCAAGACGACCAGGCAAACGGTAACTTGCGGGCCGTGGAACCGCTCACCAGGCTGCGAGTCGGCGATTGGACCGAGGCGCTGTCACGGTGTGCCGCCGCGCTCGATGCCCACGCGTCCGCACTCGACCGGCTCGACGTCGTCACGAAGCACGGCGACACCGGCACGCACCTGACCGCCACGATGCGGGTGCTCGCGTCGGGATTGGCCGAGTCACCGTGCCGCGATCTCGCATCCGTCGCCGCGGTGATGTCGCGGGGGTCCGCGCCAGATGCCTCGGGGACCTCGGGCGCGCTGCTCGCTGCGTTCCTCGCCGGCGGCGCCGTGGTGATCCGCAATCTCGACTCGATCGACGCGATGGCGCTGGCCATGGTGTTCGAGGCGGGAGCCGAGGCGATGGCGACGTCCGCCCGGTCGTCGTTGTCCGAGGTCATCGACGGAACCATCGTGACAGTCGCCGGCGAGGTCGCCCGGGTGGCTCTGGCGGCGGCCGACGCCGACGGTTCGCTCGCCCAGGTCGCGCTGGCGGCGGCCGACGGCGGCCTCGATGCGCTCGAGCAGACCCCGGATCGCCAACCCGCGTTGGCCGAAGCGGGTGTCGTCGACGCGGGGGCCGCCGGATTCCTCGTACTTGTCGACGTCATCGTCGCTGTGATCCACGGTGAGGGCCCCGAACTCGAGGCATACGAATTCGACGACGGCCCGGTCGACGACGACGGCGACGACTGGTTGCGCTACGTGGTCGCGCTCACGATCGAGACGACCGCTGAAGGTTCGGAGCGCCTCGTTGCCGCATGGTCGTCACTGGGCGAGTCCGTGTCGGTGGTCGCCGACTCTGCGGAGAGCGGCGAGCGCTGGGTCGCGTGGGTCACAACCGACGACATCGGCGCGGTGATGGAAGCTGCGATCGCGGTGGGCCGGCCGAGCGGTATCTCGGTCGTCGATCGACACCGCCCGCGGGGTGTGAACGCCGATGGCTGACGGTCCGATCACGCTCGTCGAGTTGTCGTCGATCGACGTCGATCAGTTCAAGGGTGTCGGCCCGAAGAAGGTCGCCGCGCTCCGCGCGATGGGCATCGGGTCGATGCTCGACCTCATCCTCCACTATCCGCGGCGCTATCTCGACCGGACCAAGCAGGCGACTATCGCCGAGATGGCTCCGGGCGAGGAGGCGATGGTGCTCGCGAAAGTGACGGCGACGTCGTCGCGTCGCATCCGTGGCGGTCGGGCGATGGTCGTGATCGACGTCTCCGACGGGTCGGGTCGGCTCAGGGCCACGTTCTTCAACCAGGCATGGCGCGAGCGTCAGCTGCCGGTCGGGACCGAGGCGATCTTCTTCGGCAAGGTCGAGTTGTTCAACGGCGCGCGGCAGATGACCAACCCGGTCGTCGACCTGGTCGGCAACAGGACCGGCCGCATCATCGCGGTCTATCCGCAGTCCGAGAAGGCAGGTGTCACGAGTTGGGAGCTCGGCGATCTCGCGTCACGGGCGCTGACCCGTTGCGAGCCGCGCGGCCTCGCGGAGCCGCTGCCCGCTGACGTGCTCGAGAGGTACGGACTGGTCGGACGCAGCGCCGCGTACGACGGCATCCACCGACCCGAGTCGATGGGCGACACGACCGCGGCGCGCAAGCGACTGGTGTTCGACGAACTCCTCCGTCTGCAGGTCGCGCTGGTGCAGCGCAAACGCGAGCTCGAGCGCACGTCGGTCGGCATCCGTCACGACCTCTCGACCACGTTGTTCGACGAATACCTCCGTCGCCTCGATTTCCCTCTCACGGCTGCACAGGAGCGCACGATCGCGGAGATCCGCACCGACCTCGCCGCGCCCGCGCCGATGCATCGGCTGCTGCAGGGCGACGTCGGCTCTGGCAAGACAGTCGTGGCAATCGCGACGCTGTTGAGCGCGGTCCAGGGTGGACATCAGGGCGCGCTGATGGCGCCGACCGAGGTACTCGCCGAGCAGCACCTGCTGAGTCTCCGGCGTGATCTCGCCGATCTCACCGTCAAGACCCGCGACGGCGAGTCGTTGTTCGCGGATCGTGAACTGCGGATCGCGTTGCTCACCAACCGGATCAGTGGATCGGAGCGTGCCGCGACGCTCGCCGGGTTGGCGAGCGGCGAGGTCGACATCGCGATCGGCACGCACGCTCTGATCCAGGAGTCGGTGTCGTTCCACTCGCTCGGAGCGGTCGTCATCGACGAGCAGCATCGCTTCGGTGTCGAGCAGCGCGACGCGTTGCGCTCGGCGAACGCGGATGGCACGCATCCCGACGTGTTGGTCATGACTGCCACGCCGATTCCGCGCACCGCGGCGATGACGGTCTACGGCGATCTCGACGTCTCGGTGCTCGACGAATTGCCTCCGGGCCGCATCCCGATCGTCACGTCGTGGATCGAGACGCTCGACGGTGAGGACGACATGTGGCGCGACGTCCGAGCCGAGATCGCCGAAGGTCGTCAGGTGTACGTGGTGTGCCCGCTGATCGACGAGTCGGAGAAGCTCGAGGTGGCGTCCGCGACCGAGACGTTCGAGCGCCTCACGGCCGGCGAACTCGCCGGAACACGCGTTGCCCTGTTGCACGGCCGGATGACCTCGAACGACAAGGACACGACGATGACCGCGTTCCGCGACGGTGCGCTCGACGCGCTCGTCGCGACGACGGTCATCGAGGTCGGCGTGGACGTGGCCAACGCGACGGTCATGGTCATCCTCGACCCGGATCGCTTCGGCATCGCGCAACTGCACCAACTCCGCGGTCGCGTCGGACGAGCGTCGATGTCGAGCCGCTGCTACCTCGTGGCCACCGAACCCACCCCCGATGGTCGGGCGCGCCTCGAGGCGATGGTGCGGACGACCGACGGCTTCGATCTCGCGGAGGTCGACCTCGATCTGCGCGGCGAGGGCACGATCATGGGGGAGCGGCAGAAGGGGCGCAACGACCTGCGTCTCGCGTCGCTGCGGCGCGATCGCGAGTGGGTCGAGAAGGCCCGAGACGTGGCGTTCGACATGGTCGGCGACGGTGACGGCCTGGATCGGTACCCCATGCTCCGCGACGAGGTCCGAGCGTTCCTCGTCGACGAGGACGAGGACTATCTATTGAAATCCTGAGTCAGTACGTGTCGTCGAGATCCGCGGGGTCGCCGACGAGGAGATCCCAGCGGTCGCGGCAGTCTTCGCAGCGGTAGCTGACGACATCGCCAATCTCGGCACCGTCGACGAACGGCGGTGTCAGGCGGTGGCACACCCCGCCGCAGTCGACGCACGTGATCGTCTCGGGAAGATCGAGTTCGTCGCCGTCGTCGCTCGAGTTCCAGGATCCGTCGGACACGCGGCGATCGTACCGTCGCTCAGACCGCGGCGATGCGGTCGAGCCGGGTCTCGAACGCGACCTCGATCGCGGCAGCGA
Organism: Acidimicrobiaceae bacterium; assembly: GCA_043734285.1. Lineage (GTDB taxonomy): Bacteria > Actinomycetota > Acidimicrobiia > Acidimicrobiales > Microtrichaceae > JAYTFP01. Next base: position 6,748 of record JAYTFP010000340.1, on the reverse strand, counting down.
CAGCCATCGCCACTGCGCCTGCGGTCACGGCCGCGCTGCCCAGTTCAGAGACGACCACGCCGATGCCTGCCGCGTCGCGACGGATCGCCTCGAGCCCGTCGGAGTCGAGCGACTGTTCGTCGCTCGGTCGGGAGATGTCGCTGAGCACGATCAGATCTGGGTCGACGACCAGCGCCGCCGACACCAGATCGGTCAACCCGGCGCCGGCTACGCCCGAATTCGCGCCCAGCCCCGCCGAGCCGTGCGCACCGACGACGAGGTCGCCGTCGACGATGACCCCGACGCCGCGTTGTGCGCCGTGGGCGACGAGAGCGACGTCTCGGTGCCCGGCCGCGGCACCGGAGGTGATCTCGCCCAGCGCCGCCATGTGGATCGAGTTCGTCACGGTGACGGACAGCCCCGTCACCTCGGCGAGACGTTCGGCGAGACGTTCGGTTCGCACCGTGCCCGTCGGGGTCGGCCACGACACGTCACCGGTCGCCGGCTTGACGATCGCCGGGACCGCGACCGATGCCGTGGTGAGTCGCGCCTTCGCGTCGAGCGAGGTTGCGAGCATCTTGTCGATGACCGTCGCGATGAGATCGACGACCCCATCGGGCTGCAGCGACTCGATGGTCTCGTCGTAGGCGCCGAGTTCGACTGCGTCGAGGTCGTGCAGGCTGCAGCGGATCGAGTTCGGGTCGATGACCACTGCCATCGCGAGGCAGACGTCGGCGATGGGATCGAAGAGGAGTCCGGCGCGGCCGGGCTTGCCCGACTCCATCCCGACGTCACCGACGAGTCCGCTGTCGACGAGCGTGCGCAAGGCGAGAGACACCGTCGGCTTGGAGAGACCGCTGCGTCGAGCGAGTTCTGCCCGCGAGATCGGACGCATCTCGCGGATCATTCCGTACACCGCGCGCTCGTTCATCTCGCGCAGGAGCGAGGGCTGTGCCGGACCGATCGCGGCGCGCTCCGAGGCTCGACGGGAAGAGGGCATGCGGGCAGGATAGGTTCACCCTCGGTGGTCGACGACGCGCCCTGTGAATCGAGCAGTGGGCCGGGCTCCCGCCGGTGAGGATCGTCGCGGGTTCGGCCCGAGGTCGCCCGATCGTCGCGCCGAAGGGTGATGTGGTGCGTCCGACGTCGGATCGCGTCCGCGAGGCGACGTTCAACGCGCTGCACTCGATCGGCGTGCTCGACGGCGCGGTGGTGCTCGATCTGTTCTGCGGGAGCGGCGCTCTCGGCATCGAGGCACTGTCGCGGGGCGCGGCCCGGGCGGTGTTCGTCGACCGCCATTTGCCCTCGATCGAGACGACCCGAGCGAACCTCGCCTCGTGCGGATTCGGCGAGCGCGCCCGGGTGGTGCGGGGCGACGCGCTCGATCATCTGCGCGCTCGCCCCGAGCCGTACGACCTGGCCCTGCTCGACCCGCCCTACGAGTTCGACGAGTGGGACGACCTGCTCGGCCGTCTCGACGCAGCGGTGGTCGTGATCGAGTCGGATCGGCCGATCGAACTCGGCTCACACTGGGATGTCAGGAGGGAGCGGCGCTACGGCGATACGGTGGTGACGATTGCCTCGCGCGCCGATGGCCGGTCCGCGCCCGACCCTCAGGAGTCCGAACTGTGACCGTGGTCCTGTACCCGGGATCATTCGATCCGATTCACAACGGACATGTCGAGATCGTCGAGACCGCGGCACGACTGTTCGATCTGGTCGTGGTGGCCGCGGTCCGCAATCCGCAGAAGGGTGAGCCACTCTTCAGCCTGCAGGACCGTCAGGATCTGATCAACGAGGCCCTGCAGCACCTCGACAATGTCGAGGTCACGCTCTTCAGCTCGCTCGTCGTCGATCTCGCGACCCAGATCGGGGCCGACTTCATCGTGAAGGGTCTCCGCGCCGTGTCCGACTTCGAGAGCGAACTCCAGATGGCGCAGATGAACCGGAGGATCTCCGGCGTCGACACGTTGTTCATCCCCACCACGTCGTCGCATTCGTTCCTCGCCTCCAAGCTGATTCGCGAGATCGCGCGGTTCGGTGGAAACATCGAGTCGATGGTTCCTCCGTGCGTCGCCGACCGGCTGAAGGCCAGGTATCCCACATGAGCGATCACGCCACCGACGGAGGTTCCCCCATGTCGACCGAGACCCCGCAGTTGCATCGTTCGGAAGAGCTGGTGCAACAGGTCGTCGAGATCGTCGAGGCCGCTCGCAGCGTGCCGATGTCGGCATCGGTGATGATCAACCGCGACGAGGTGCTCGACCTCCTCGATCAGGTGCTGGCCGGCATGCCCGACGAGCTTCGTGCCGCCCGCTGGCTGCTGAAGGAGCGCGACGACTTCCGTCAGAAGGCCCATCGCGAGGCCGAGGAGATCATCGCCGACGCCAAGGCGCACGTGGCTCGCATGGTGCAACGCACCGAGGTCGTCAAGGCCGCCGAGCAGAAGGCACAGCACATCCTCGACGAGGCGACGAGCGAGGCCAACCGCATGACCCGCGAAGCCGAGGACTACTGCGACCAGAAGCTGGCCAGCTTCGAGGTCGACCTCGAGCGTCTGCAGAAGATCGTGCAGGCGGGCCGCCGCAAGCTCGCGGCAACGATCGAGGAGAGCGAGCTCGCGCCGACCGGCGTCTACGCCGACGACGAGGGCTCTGATGCCGAGGCGTTCTTCGATCAGGACGACGCCTGAACGACATGAGCAGGGCGCAGGGTCTCGTGGCCCACGTCGCCGAGATCCGGCGCCATGTCGGTGAACAGCGGCAGGTGGTCGAGACCATCGGGGTCGACGAACTCTGGCCCGAGCCGATCGAATTGGTCAGCTTCGGCGTCCGCGTCGCGCCCGAGACCGAACTCGCCGTCGATCTGTTCCTCGAATCCGTGTCGGGAGGTGTGACAGTGGTCGGCACCGTCACGGGTCGCTGGACGGGCGTGTGCAGACGGTGCCTCACCGACGTCGCCGGCGACCTGTCGGTGGCGATCGACGAGACCTTCGAGGATCGCCCGACCGAGGGCGAGACCTACCCGATCACGGGCGACACGATGGATCTCGCCCCGATGGTGGCGGAATCGCTCCTGCTGGCGTTGCCGCCAGCGCCGTTGTGCCGCGACGACTGCGTCGGTCCCGAGCCCGACGCGTTCCCGGTCATCATCGAGTCGGACGACGCGTTGCCCCCGCGCGACGCCCGTTGGGCCGGCCTCGACGAACTCCGTGAGTCACTCGACCCCTGATTCGGCCTCGGTGGCGTGGCCCGACTACCATCGTCCAGTCGTCGGCTCGCCCCTGGCCATGCCGCGCAGTGATCGATACCCGTCTCAACCCCAGCAGGAACGACCATGGCCGTCCCCAAGAAGAAGATGTCGAAGTCGAAGAGCCGGAGCCGTCGTGCCTCGGCCTGGAAACTCGGCGTACCGGCCCGCAGCGTGTGCCCACGGTGTGGCCAGGGCAAGGTCCCCCATGTCGTCTGCGGCAACTGTGGCTGGTACCACGGCCGTCAGGCGATCGACGTCGACTGACGCTGGGCTTGCGTCGGCGCCTGAGGGGCGGCGTCCCCGCACCCACGGCCTGAAGTCGATATCATCGCTCGCCTCAGGCCCGCGTCCGAGGTGTTCGGGGGCGGGGAGGAGTCCAAGTTGCCCGCCGAGACCCATACACAGCACGCACCGTTCGATCGCGCCGCCATCAGCGCCATCGTTCGCGATCGCCTTGCGGAGATCCTCGAGATCGACCCGGCGTCCATCAACGAGACGGATTCATTCGCTGAAGACCTCGCGACCACGTCGATCGACCTGATCGAGCTGGTCGAGGCGATCGAAGAGGAAGTCGGCGAACGAAGTGTTGGATTTCGCATCGAAGACGAAGACCTCGAAGACCTCCGAACGGTGCGCGACGCCGTCGACTATGTCGTCGCCCGTCTCGGCTGAGGGTGATCGACTCGTTCGTCTCGGCGAGCTGGCTCGCCGGCTCGGCCACTCCTTCGCGGCCTTCGACGACCTCGCCCACGCGCTCCGGCACCGCTCATGGTGCGCAGAGAACGGGGGCGTCGATTCCAACGAGCGCCTCGAGTTCCTCGGCGACGCGGTGTTGCAGATCGTGATGACGCGGCGGCTCTACAACGCGGTCCCGCCGCTCTCCGAGGACGTCCTCACCCGCCGACGGTCGGCGCTCGTGAATGAACGCGCACTCGCGGGCGCCGCGGCGCGGATCGATCTCGGCTCGTTCCTGCGGCTCGGCAAAGGTGAGATCGCCACGGGAGGTCGCGAGAAGGCGTCGATCCTGGCCGACACCACCGAAGCGGTGATCGCCGCGGTCTATCTCGACGCCGGCCTCGACGCCGCGTCGGATGTGGTCATGAACCTGCTCGCTCCGGATCTCGTACTGATCGAAGGCGGCGCCGAGGCTGCCGATGCCAAATCGCGCCTGCAGGCGCTGGCGGCGCAACGACTCGACGCGGTGCCGCGTTACGGGCTCAGCTCGACCGGCCCGCCGCACGCAAGGGAGTTTGCCGCCACGGTGTTCCTCGAGGACCGCCAGTGGGGCGAAGGTGCAGGTCGCACCAAGAAAGAGGCAGAGCAGGCGGCGGCGGCACTCGCGCTGGCCCGCTTGGCCGACGAAGGGAAACTGAACCCGACATGACCATGGCAGAGCTACCTGAGCTGGAGATCCTCCGGCGCGACCTCGACAAGGACATCGGCGGCCGCAAGATCAAGACCGTCGAGGCGCCGAGCGCCGCGACCATCAAGCGCGCCGGCACCAAAAAGCATTTCGTCGGCTTGCTCGAGGGGATGAAGATCGAGCGGGTCGAGCGACGCGGCACCTGGATCGTCGCGGGTCTCGACAGCGGCGACTTCCTGATGATCTCGCTCGGCGACAAGGCCCGCGTGCAACGCGTCCAGAACAAGGACGCGGTGCTCAAGGGCACTGCGGTCGTCATCACGTTCACCCAGCATGGCCAGCTCCGCGTGGTCGATCCGTCGAAGTCGTCGCACGTGTTGGTCGCCACCGCCGAGGAAGTACCCGGCATCGTCGGCGCGACGGGCCTCGACATGCTGGACGAGCCGGTGTCATGGCCCCGGTTCGGCGAGATGCTGCTGCGCAAGAAGGGCAAGCTCAAGGCGGTGCTGATGGACTCGTCCCTGCTCGTCGGCATCGGCTCGGTGTACAGCGACGAGATCCTCTTCGAGGCCGGTCTGCGCTACGACCGCACGGCCGACACCCTCTCGGCGCAGGAGATCCGCCGGCTCTACCGGGCGCTGGTCGAGATCATCCACGACTCGGTCAAGCACGGCGGAGCCACGGTGGGCGCCGACGGGTTCGTCGGGCTGTCCGGTCAGCCGGGCGGCTACACCGAATTCATCAATGTCTACGGCCGCGACGGACAGATGAGCCCACGTGCGCGCGGGCCGATCGTGAAGGCGAAATATGCCTCGGGCTACACCTATTACTGTGAGCAGACCCAGGTCTGAGAGGGCTAGCGGACAGGAACCGGCGTTCGCAGATCAAGGGGCTGTCTCGATGGAGCGTGCCGCCTCTCGGCGCACGCTCCAAGGGTCACTCGGCAGGGCTGTTCTCGCCACTACGTCAGGGGAGTTGGGGTTGTTTCTCAAGTCGTTGCAGATCAAGGGGTTCAAGTCGTTCGCGGAAACAGCGACCCTCGACCTCGAACCCGGCGTCACCGTCGTCGTCGGCCCCAACGGCTCGGGCAAGTCCAACGTGGTCGACGCGATCGGCTGGGTGCTCGGCGCGCAGGCGCCCTCCGCGGTGCGCTCGCAGAAGATGGACGACGTCATCTTCGCCGGGTCCGCGAAGCGCCCAGCGCTGGGTCGCGCCGAGGTCTCACTGACGATCGACAACTCGTCGGGCATCCTGCCGATCGATTTCACCGAGGTGACGATCAGCCGCACGCTGTTCCGGTCGGGTGACAGCGAGTACGCGATCAACGGCGTCTCGTGTCGTCTGCTCGACATCCAGGATCTGCTCAGCGACTCGGGCGTCGGCCGGCAGCAGCACGTCATCATCAGTCAGGGCCAGATCGACGCGGTCCTCAACGCGAAGCCCGAGGACCGGCGGGCGATCATCGAAGAGGCCGCCGGCGTACTGAAGTTCCGTCGTCGGAAAGAGAAGTCCGAGCGCCGCCTCGCATCGACCGAGGCCAACCTGCTGCGCATCCAGGACCTGCTTCGCGAAGTCCGTCGTCAGCTGCGTCCGCTCGAGCGCCAGGCCGACGCGGCGAGGCGGCACGGTCAGGTCATGGCCGAGCTGAACGCCCTCAAGCGTCACCTCGCCGGCCGCGATCTGGCCCGGCTCGGCGCGCAGTTGGCCGAGTCGACGTCACGCCAGCACGAGCTGCAACGGTCCGCCTTGGAGATCCGCACCCACCTCGGTGGCCTCGACGCGCAGGTGCTCGAGACCGAGGCCCATCTCAGCGCGATCGGTGGCGACGACTTCGGCGATGTGCTCGTGCGGTACGAGTCGCTGCGTGAGCGCGCCAGGGGCATGCAGTCGCTGCTCGTCGAGCGTCGTCGCGGCATCGAGCGCGACCGCACCGCCTTCGTCGACCAGGCGGTGATCGCCACACTCGAGGCCGAGTTCGCCCAGTTGTCCGCTGAGCTGCGCGACGTCGAGATCGAACGCGGCGCCATCGAGACCGACACATCGGCGCTGCGTGCTGCCGAGGCCGCGCTCGCCGAGATACGTGAGCGCTTCGACCTCGAGTGGGGCGCCGGCGTCGCGGTCACCACCACCGAAGCCCCCGAGGTCCGCGGCGAG
>JAYTFP010000339.1:0-10025 GCA_043734285.1 Acidimicrobiaceae bacterium | reverse complement strand
ATCCAGAGGTGACGATTGTCGAACTCGAGCATGTAACCCGAGGTCGCCGCGCAGGTGACGATCGTGCCGCCTCGCTTCGCGATGAACACCGACGCGCCGAACGTCGAGCGCCCCGGGTGCTCGAACACGATGTCGGCATCGTCGCCCGCGAGACCACGCACCTTCTTGCCGAGACGACGCCACTCGCCTTCGTCCTGGGTGTGCTCGTCGCTCCAGAACTTGTAGCCCTCGGCCGCACGGTCGATGACGCGTTCGCAGCCCATTGCCTCGAGCAGCTTCACGCGACCCGGGCTCGACACGACGCCGACGGGAATGCCGCCACCGTTCAGCACGAGTTGCGTCGCGTAGGCGCCGATGCCGCCGGTCGCGCCCCAGATGAACACAACGTCGCCCTGCTTCATGCGCGCCGCATTCCCGCCGACGAGCATGCGGTAGCTCGTCGACGCGCACAGCGCGTTGACGGCTGACTCTTCCCACGTCAGGTGCGAGGGCTTCGGCATCAGCTGGTTCGCCTTGACGACGGCTAGGTCGGCGAGGCCGCCGTAATTCGTCTCGAATCCCCAGATGCGCTGGTTGGCCGCCATCATCGAGTCGTCGTGGGCCGACGGATCCTGGTCATCGACGTGGTTGCAGTGGACGACGACATGATCGCCCGGCTTCCAGTTGCGCACCGCCGAGCCGACCCGCAACACGACACCCGACGCGTCGGAGCCGACGACGTGGAAGTCCTGCTGGTGACGCTTGCCCCAGACCGACTCGCGCCCGAGACGGTCGAGAAAGGCGAAGGTCGGCAGCGGCTCGAAGATCGACGTCCACACCGTGTTGAAGTTGATCGACGACGCCATCGGCGCGATGTACACCTCGTCGGGCGCGATCTCGGGCGTCGGGATGTCGCCGACGTGCAACGAGCGGCGGGGGTCTTTGTCGGCAGAGGCGACGTCGGCCCACATCTCCTCTTCCGAGCGCAGGACGTGTGCCGCCCGGTACGACTCGGGGAGTGCGATGGACGCGAGCTCGTCGCCGGACGCGCCGGCCTGGATGGCTTCGAGGATCTGCTGCATGGCCGAGCAGTTACCGGTCAGTAGGTTTCGCGGTCGAGTGACGGCCCAGTGGCGTAGGCAGAGTTCTCGGACGATCCCGATTCGTGACGCACAATGGCGATCATGGTCGACACCACCACGCTCGTCGAGGACCTCTACTTCGCGGAGGGACCGCGCTGGCGTGACGACCACCTTTTCTTCAGCGACTTCTACGACCACAAGATCAAAGCGGTCACGCTCGACGGCACCGTGACCGACATCGTCACAGTTCCCCAGCAGCCGTCCGGCCTCGGCTGGTTGCCCGACGGCCGCATGCTCGTCGTGTCGATGATCGATCAGAAGGTGCTGCGGCTCGAGCCCGACGGCTCCCTCGTCGAGCACGCCGACATGACCGCGACGGCGGGGTTCTGGTGCAACGACATGCTCGTCGACTCGCTCGGGCGCGCCTACGTCGGCGACTTCGGCTTCGACCTCGACCGACTCGTCGATGAGGAGGGTTACGGCGCGATCCTCCGCGACGCGGCGTCACTCACGACCAACCTCGCTCTCGTGCAACCCGACGGCGCCGTCTCGATCGCGGCCGACGAGATGCTGTTCCCGAACGGCACCGTGCTCACGGGGGATGGCAACACGCTGATCGTGGCCGAGACCATTGCGCTGCGACTCACCGCGTTCGACGTCGCCGACGACGGAACACTGTCGAACCGCCGAGTCTGGGCGCCGCTCGACGCGCACCTCATCAGTCCTGACGGCATCGCGATCGACAGCGAGGGCGCGGTGTGGGTCGCCAACGCGATCGGCGACGAAGTGGTGCGCGTCGCAGAGGGTGGCGAGATCCTCGAGCGCGTCTCCACCTCACAACACTGCTTCGCGTGCGCGCTCGGCGGCCCCGATGGTTCGACCCTCTTCGCCTGCACCGCACCGACGTCGACCACCTCGAAAGCGAGCGCGAGTCGCGCCGGTCGCATCGAGATCGCCCGCGTTGCGGTCGCCGCCTGACCGATGACGGCACGGCGATGATCGATCCGGTCGAGGTGACAACGAAGCAGCTCTGGCTGCGCCAGTGGCGCCAAGGGGATCGTGACCCGTTCGCGCTGATGAACGCCGACGACGAGGTGATGCGCTACTTCCCCGGCACGCTGTCGCGATTCCAGAGCGACACGTGGATCGACTACGTGAGCGACGAGATCGACCGCGAGGGATGGGGACTCTGGGCGGTCCAGCACATCCACACCAGCGCCTTCGTCGGCGCCCTCGGACTGCACCGGGTCGAGTTCGACACCGACTTCACCCCCGCCATCGAGATCGGCTGGCGCCTCGCCCGCCGCTACTGGGGCCACGGGTTCGCAACCGAGGCCGCGACCGGCGTGCTGGAGGTCGCCTTCGACCGGCTCGGGCTCGACGAGGTGGTCTCGTTCACTGTCCCCCACAACGAGGCGTCGCGGCGGGTGATGGAGAAGATCGGGATGATGCTCGATCCCGACGCCGAGTTCGACCATCCACGGGTCGACCCCGACACGCATCCGCAGCTGGTCCGTCATGTGGTCTACCGGCTCACGCAGAGGGAATGGCAGGCCCGTCGCAGCAGTTCTGTGTGACCAACGGCCGTTGGATCGCGACCTTGGCGGACCGGTAGCCTCGTCCAACTGCACCCACTTTCAGGGGTGACCACATGATCGAAGGGGATGTCTCATGGCTGGATCGGTGATTCTCTCGGGCGCTCGTACGCCCATCGGCAAGCTGGCCGGATCGCTGGCCTCGATGAGTGCGACCGACCTCGGTGGCCTCGCCATCAAGGCCGCGCTCGAGCGCGCCGGGCTCACCGGCGAGCAGGTCGACTACGTCTTCATGGGCCAGGTGCTGCTCGCCGGCGCCGGTCAGATGACGGCCCGCCAGGCCGCGGTCAAGGGCGGCGTCCCCATGTCGGTGCCCTCCACGACCATCAACAAGGTCTGCCTCTCGGGCATCAACTCGATCATGATGGCCGACCTGCTGATCCAGGCCGGTCAGGCCGACGTGGTCGTCGCCGGCGGTATGGAGTCGATGACCAACGCGCCGTACATCCTTCCCGACGCCCGTTCCGGTATGCGCATGGGTGACAAGAAGGTCATCGACTCGATGATGTTCGACGGCCTTTTCTGCGCGATCGACCAGTGCGCGATGGGCGCCGGCACCGAGAAGTACGCCGGTGCGGCCGGGCTCACCCGCGACGAGCAGGATGCCATCGCCTACGCCTCGAACGAGCGTGCCGCTCGCGCTCAGAAAGACGGCCTCTTCGACGACGAGATCGTCCCGGTCGCGATCCCGCAGCGCAAGGGTGATCCGGTCATGTTCACCACCGACGAAGGTGTCCGCGGTGACACCACGCTCGAGTCGCTCGGCGCGCTGCGACCGGCCTTCGACAAAGCAGGCAACATCACCGCCGGCAACGCCTCGCAGATCTCCGACGGTGGCGCTGCGGTCGTCGTGACCTCCAAGGCGTTCGCTGACACGCTCGGCATCACGCCACTCGGCGAGATCCTCGGTAACGGCCAGGTTGCCGGCCCGGATGCGTCGCTGCTCACCCAGCCGTCGAAGGCGATCTTCCAGGCACTGGAGCGGGCGAAGCTCACCGTCGGCGATGTCGACCTCTTCGAGCTCAACGAGGCGTTCGCCGCGGTCGGCGTGGCCTCGATGAGAGACCTCGGGATCACCGACGAGGTCGTGAACGTCAATGGCGGCGCGATCGCTCTCGGCCACCCGATCGGCATGTCGGGCACCCGCATCGTGATCACCGTGCTGAACGAGCTGGCCCGCCGCGGTGGCGGAGTCGGCGCGGCCGCCCTCTGCGGCGGTGGCGGTCAGGGCGACGCCCTGGTCGTGCGCACGCTGAGCTAGAGCGTGCGCCGATAGGCGGCACGCTCCATCGAGACAGCCTCCGAGTCAGCGAAGCTGACTCTCAGCGAGTTCTCACCCAGCTCTCGGGGTCGCTTCAGGCGCAGGTCGCACAGTGGTCGTTGTACGAACACGACCACTGAGGAGTGACCCACGATGGACGACGAGAAGGGCTCCGTTGGCAGCGACCAGACCACGGGGCAGACTGGGGCATTGCACACGCAGAGCGGGGGAAGCTGATGGAGACGAATGGCGCACCTCGCCGCCGTACCCCTCACCCCGCTGAACGCGCCCGGGCCGTCACCGCGGTGATGAGCGTCGGCGTCTTTGCCGGCGTCGCCGGTGGACTCGCCGAGACGGCAGCGGCCACGTCGTCTGCCAGTGGCGTCGCGACCACACCGACGACGACCGTGGTCAGCACGGCCGTCGACGCCGGCGTCAGCACTGATGCCACCACTTCCGATTCGGCCACGGCTTCGAACAGCTGGTCCGCGAGTTCTGCGACCAATTCCGCAACGAATGCGAGCGTCGCGGTGAGCCACACCCAGACCAATGGCAGCTGACACCCACGAAGAAATCCACTTCGCGGCCATGGGGTCGGAGGCACACGTGATCATCCACGGCGCGCCGGCAGGTCTCGCCGAGACGGCGCGTCGCCGGATCGAAGAGCTCGAAGCGCTGTGGAGCCGATTCATTCCGACCAGCGACGTGAGCCGCCTCAACGCCGCGGCGATCGGTGAGGCGGTGCCGGTCCATCCCGACACCGTCACGCTCGTCGAGCGCGCCGTCGACGGTTGGTACGCGAGCGGCGGCCGGTTCGATCCGATGCTGCTCGCCGACCTCGAACGCGCGGGTTACGACCACTCGTTCCGCGGTCCACCGGCCATCTCGACCGCGCTCCCCACCGTCGCCGAGGTCACGGTGAGCCGTTCGTCCGCGGCGACCTTCGATCCCGGCGGACTCGGCAAGGGACTTGCCGCAGATCTCGTCTCGGCGGAGCTCATCGAGGCCGGCGCGGTCGGGGTCATGGTCAACCTCGGCGGCGACCTGCGGGTCCGCGGCACCGCGCCCGACGGCGGCGCGTGGCGGATCGATGTCGAGAATCCGCGTGAGCCCGGGTCACCGCCATTGGCGACCATCGTGCTGAGCGACGGCGCGGTCGCGACCACCTCGCGACTCAAGCGTCATTGGGTCGCCGATGGTGCGGAGCGACACCACATGATCGATCCCGACACCCGCGAACCGGCGACCACTCCGGTCATCGCCGCCACAGTGATCGCCGGCGAGGGGTGGCAGGCAGAGGTGCTCGCGAAGGTCGCCTTCCTCGACGGCTTCCGATCCGACGAGGGCCTCGCTCGGATCGAGCGACTCGGCGCAGCCGCGCTCATCGTCACCGACGACATGGAGGCGACCACCTCGCGCTGGGACGAGTTCATCGCCGCCCCCACGGGTCAGCCCGTCGGGAGCGCGGCCTGATGAGCCAGCTCTGGTGGTACGCCGCGCGGTCGGGTGGCCTCGTCGCCTTCACGCTGATGGCCGCGTCGATGATCTGGGGACTGGCGCTGTCCGGAAAGGTGCGCCCCGGAAAGGTCCGGCCCAACTGGATCCTCGACCTGCACCGATTCCTCGGCGGACTGTCGGTCGTCTTCGTCGGCGTGCACGTCGCGTCCATCATGCTCGACTCGTACACGCACTTCGGTGTGGCCGACGTGCTGGTTCCGTTCGTCTCGACGTGGAAGCCACTGGCGGTGGCATGGGGCATGGTCGCCCTCTATCTGCTCCTCGCCGTCGAGCTCACCTCACTCGCCCGCAAACACCTGCCGAAGAAGTGGTGGCGCCGAATCCACGGCGCATCATTTCCGATGTTCCTGCTGAGCTCGGTGCACCTCTTCACCGCCGGCACCGACTCGTCACAGCCGATCGTGATCTGGGGCACCGTCGCCGCGTGGGTGGTCGTGTCGGCGATGACCGCCTGGCGGATCTACCAGGCGTTGCAACCGCCGGCACCACCCCGGCGCTCACTTCTCCATCACTCGCCGACCTTCGAGGGCACGACCGAGCGTGAGCTCATCGGCGTATTCGAGGTCGCCGCCGACAGGGAGCCCGCTCGCCAGCCGGCTCACGGTGAGCCCTGGAGCGTCGAGTAGGCGGGTCAGGTACAGCGACGTCGCCTCGCCCTCGATGTTCGGGTTCGTGCAGATGATGACCTCGGTGATCGGCTCAGTCTGCACGCGCGTCAGCAGCTCGCGGATCTTCAACTGGTCGGGGCCGATGCCCTGCAGATGATCGATCGCCCCACCGAGCACGTGGTAGCGGCCTTTGAACTCGCGAGTGCGCTCGACGGCAACGACATCGCGCGGTTCCTCGACGACGCACAGCACGGTCTGGTCACGACCCGGGTCGGCGCAGATGCTGCACAGGTCGGCCTCGGCGAGGTTGTGGCACGTTTCGCAGAAGCGGACGTTCGCCATCGCCCGCTCGAGCGCCGAGATCAGGCGCTGTGACTCGCTCTTGTCGACCTTGAGCAGATGGAACGTGATCCGCTGCGCCGACTTGGGTCCGATTCCCGGGAGCCGTCCGAACGCATCGATGAGCTCTTGGATCGGCCCGGCGTAATCGGCCATCAACTACCGCCGAACATCGCGCCCAACCCGCCGAGATCGAGACCGCTGAGCGGCGATGCCTCGGCGTTGAGCGTGGCGACGCGCGTCGTCGCATCGTGCAACGCGGCGAGGATCAGATCTTCGAGCATCGTCGGATCGTCGGCGTCGATCGCCGCCGGATCGATCGTGACCCGCTCGAACTCGAACGCGCCGCTCACCGAGATCTTGACCGCGCCGCCGCCGGCCTGACCCTCGACGATCGTCTCGGCGACGCGCTGCTGAGCCTCGAGCATCTGGGCCTGCATCGACTGCGCAGCGCCCAGGAGCGAACCGATGTCGAGGCCGCCGAGCGCATCGCCCATGGCGGGGTTCACCTCGGGCATGCCGAGGTGCTCGGGAAGGTTCGCGTCATCGGTCATTTCGGCTCCTGTTCGATCAGTACGGCACCGGGGAACGCCTCGGCCAGCTTGTCGACGCCGGTCACGGTGACGTCGATCGCGTCGTCGAGCTCGTGGACCTCGCCCACGTGAGGATCGTCATCCTCGTCGCCATCGTCGCGGACGGGCTCGGCGGCCATCGGCGCCTGCGCAGCGCGTGCTCCGGCGGACGGCCCGCCGGTGAGCGTCATCGCGATCGGCCGGCCGAAGTGTGCGGACAGCCCTGCCTCGACATCGGATCGCGACGACTCGGCGCGGTCCATCGGCGCGGCGACGATGGCGAAGACGGGTCGGTCGTCGGTGCCGTCGACGAAGTGCCCGCCCGAGTAGATCGCCCGCGCCACCGGACGCAACGTGGAGAGCACCGAATCGGTCAGCGCTGCCTGGAGTTGTTCGATCGACGGCGCGTGACCGGATGCGACCGGAGCCGTCACTTCGGGTGCGGATGGTGCGGGTGTCTCCGGCGCCGCGGCGGCCGGCGCAGCGGGAGCGGGCGCGGGCGCGGGTGTTGCCATGCCACGCGGCGTGCGTGGCGGCGGCGCCGGGGCCGCGGATGGAGCGGATTCGGCCGGACCCGCCGCCGAAGGCGCTGGTGCGTCACCGCGTTGCTTGGCCAGTTGGGCCCTGACACCGGCAGCGCTCGTCGCGTCGTCGGGCCCGGGAACGGCTGGCCCGGCATCACTCGGCTCGACCGCGGAGCGCGTCGCAGGGGAAGGCGCGGCAGGGGGTGGCGCGGCGGGCGATGGCGCAGTGGCGGCGGGCGCGGCCGCGACCGGCGCTCCACCCTTCGACATCGCGCGCTCGAGGCGTTCGATCCGCTCGAGCAGTGCCGCGGGCGACTCGTCGAGCGACGGGTCGCAGAGTCGGATGAGCGCGACCTCGAGCGGGATCCGCGGATCGGCGGCCTGGCGCATGTCGATGAGCGCCGCGCCGAGCGCTTCGAGCGAGCGCGTGATCCGTGGCGTGCCGAGTTGCTTGCCCAGCGCCACGAATCGCGTCTGGTCATCGGCGCTGAGGTGCCCGAGCTCGGCGCCGACCACCGCCAGGAACGCGTCGCGCAACGTGGTCAGCAACGACTCACCGAGCACGCGCGGTTCGCTGCCCTGCGCGACCCATGCGGCGACCGCCGCCAGCACTCGGCCGACATCACGCTCGACGATCGCCGCGACGATGTCGTCGATGGGTTCGACTCGTTCGGTGACGCCGCCGGAGGCGACGACCATGTCGAGCGCGGAGAGCGTGTCGCGAGCCGACCCGCGTCCCTGGCGCACGACGTGGGCGATCGAGGCCTCGTCGACCGAGAGGCCCGCGTCGCCGACGATCCACCGCACATGCTCGGTGAGCTCGGAAGCGGTGAGGAGCGAGAACTCGAAATGCTGCGTGCGGCTGCGGATGGTCGGCAGCACCTTGTGCGGATCGGTCGTCGCGAGCACGAACACCACGTGCTCCGGCGGCTCTTCGAGCGATTTCAGCAGTGCGTTCGATGCGGATGTCGACAACATCTGCACCTCGTCGAGGATGTACACCTTTGTGCGTCCGGGCGAGCTGACGAACGTCGCGGTGATGAGATCGCGCATCGCGTCGACGCCGTTGTTCGAGGCCGCGTCGAGTTCGACGACGTCGAACGACTTGCCCTGCTCGATCGCCTTGCAACTCTCGCACTCGCCGCAGGGTTCGCCGTCGGCGAGGTTCGTGCAGTTGAGCGCCTTGGCGAGGATGCGCGCGGTCGACGTCTTGCCGGTGCCGCGCGGACCGCTGAACAGGTAGGCGTGGCCGTGCGTGCCACCGGCGACCGCGTTGAGGAGCGCCCGGACGACCGGCTCTTGGCCGACGAGATCACCGAATCGTTGCGACCGGTACCGCCGATAGAGGGACTGATGCGCCATCGGCACAGACACTACCGGTCTGCCATGACACCCTGGCCGGGGTCCGTGGCCTGGTGAGACGGTCAGGTGATCTGCGGCACACCGCGGATTCCGCTGAGAGCTGCTGCCTTCCGACCCTGACTCGGTTCACGGCCCGAAGTTGCACAGGACCCGACCGCCTCACCAGGCCACGGACGCCGCCAGCATAGCGGTTGGCGAAACGCGCCAGACCGGCCAACCGCTACCATGCGACCCGGTCCAACGACCCGGAGACGTGCGAGAGCGGCCGAATCGGCACGCTTGGAAAGCGTGTGTGGGGTAACTCACCGTGGGTTCGAATCCCACCGTCTCCTCCATCAAGTCCGAATCCGAAGCGACGACGCGGTTCTTCTCCGGCACGACCAATTGGCGTCGCCTCTTGGCGCTGGTCGCCGCGGTCTACGTGGTGTTCGCGCTGGCGATCTTCTTCGGGGCGGAGCGCCTCATCTTCATCCCGCACGACCCGGGCTACCCGCCTGGGCCCGGGATCCTCATGATCCCCACGGTCGATCACGAATCGATCGCCGCGATCTCACACCAGATCACCGACGCCCCGTTCACCGTCATCTACTTCCACGGCAACGAAGAGGACCTCTCCGATGTCGGCGATCGGCTCGCCGAGTTCAAGCAGCTCGGCCTGAGCACGTTCGCGATCGACTACCGCGGCTACGGCCGCAGCGCCGGCACGCCGACCGAGGAGAACACCTACCACGACGCCGACGCGGCCTACTCGTACGTCACGAACGGACTGAAGGTCCCGCCGACGAAGATCATCGTGCTCGGCCGTTCGCTGGGCGGGGCGGTCGCCATCGACCTCGCGGCGCGCCGACCGGTGGCCGGGCTCGTCATCGAGAGCTCGTTCACGAGCGCGTACCGCGTCGCGGTGCCGTTCCCGATCCTGCCGTTCGACCAGTTCGAGAGCATCGACAAGATCGACAGGGTGAAATGTCCGATCGCGGTGATGCACGGTACCGCCGACGATGTCGTGCCGTTCAGCCAGGGCAAGGAGCTGTTCGCCGCGGCACACCAGCCGAAGATCTCCTTGTGGGTCGACGGCGCCACCCACGCGACCCTGCTCGCGCGCGCCGGCCATTCCTACGCCGACACGATCCGCTCGCTGCTCGACATGATCGCGGCGCAGCGCCGCTGAAGCCCCACGAACTTTGG
>JAYTFP010000338.1:0-3110 GCA_043734285.1 Acidimicrobiaceae bacterium | reverse complement strand
ACTAGGACTCAAAGGTCCAGCCGAGAAGAGTGCTGACCGGCCGACGGCTCCGAACCAGCCTCCCTCAGAGCGAGACGGGATCGCCCCCCATTAGCCGAGGGTGAGCGTCGTCTCAGGCGCGACGGAGCTGCGACCACGGCACGTCGCCGTCGTCGCGTGGCTCGCGCGGCAGGCCCAACGCCTGTTCGGCGAGGTTGTTGCGGTGCACCTCCTCGGTGCCACCGCCGATCTTCGACGCGAACTGGTTGATGCACTGGTATTGCCAGAAGCCGTCACCCTCGGCATCGTGCCAGAGCATGCCTTCGGCGCGCTGGCTGTCGAGCGCGAGCGTGGCGCGGTGTGCGAACGCACGGGTGAAGAAGTTCTTGAGCAGGCTGCCGTGGACGGCGAGCTCTTTGCGGCCGGTCATCACCGCGGTCTGCGTGCGCATCGACAGGTAGCGCAGGATCTGCTCGTTCGACCAGACCTTCGCGAGCTCCTGCCGCACGATCGGATCGTCGGTGAGTCCGCAGCGGCGCACCGTGGCGAGCACGTTCACGAACGTCGATGCCTGCCCGGCGCCCGAGATCATCGACGCCTCGTTGCGCAGCGTGGTGCGCGTCACCTTCCAGCCGTTGCCGACCCCGCCGACGACGTTCGACACGGCGATGTGCACGTCGCTGAGGAACACCTCGTTGAAGTGGGCGACGCCCTGCGCCTGCACGAGGGGGCGGACCTCGATGCCCGGCGACGTCATGTCGACGATGAAGAAGGTGAGACCGTCGTGCTTCGGGACCTCGGGATCGGTGCGGGCGATGAGGATGCCCCACGACGCGTGTTGCGCGTTTGAGTTCCACACCTTCTGACCGTTGACGACGTAGTGGTCACCGTCGAGGACAGCACGGGTCGAGAGGGCCGACAGGTCACTGCCGGCGCCCGGCTCGCTGAAGAGCTGGCACCACACCTCGTCGCCGCGCAGCAGCGGCCCGAGGAACCGCTGCTGGTGTTCGGGCGATCCGTGCGCCATCAGCGTCGGACCGACGAGTGCCTGCGCGGCGGCGAGGAACCCACTCGTCGCGTCGACCTTCGCAAGTTCCTGATTGAAGATGATCTGCTGCGCGCTCGTGCCGCCGCGACCACCGAACGCCTGGGGCCAGGCGATGCCCGCCCAACCGTTGTCGTAGAGGGTGCGCTGCCACTCCTGGCAACGCAGTCGGTAGTCCTCGGCGACATCGGGATCGGTCGCCGCGCCGTTGCGCGACCAATCGGAGTCGTCGTTCGCACGCGGCGTTGCGTGCTGCTGGAGGAACGCTCGAACCTCTGCTCTGAACGCCGCCTCGTCGGGCGTGTCGTCGAAGTTCACGGACTACAGGCGCTCGATGATGGTGACGTTGGCCTGGCCGCCGCCCTCGCACATCGTCTGCATGCCGAACCGGCCGTCGGTGCGCTCGAGCTCGTCGAGCAGCGTCGTCATGAGCCGCACGCCGGTCGCGCCGAGCGGGTGCCCGAGCGCGATGGCTCCGCCGTTGACGTTGACCTTCGACAGATCGGCATCGAGCTCTTTCGCCCACGCCAGCACCACCGGCGCGAACGCCTCGTTGATCTCGACCAAGTCGATGTCGTCGAGCGTCATGCCGGCCTTCTCGAGCGCGTAGCGGGTGGCCGGGATCGGCGCGCTGAGCATGAAGATCGGATCGTCGGCTCGCACCGACATGTGGTGGATACGTGCACGCGGCGTGAGGCCGTGCGTCTTCAAGGCGGCCTCGGATGCGATCAACATCGCCGCCGATGCATCGGAGATCTGCGAGGCGACCGCCGCAGTGATGCGCCCACCTTCGGTCAGCGGCTTCAGCGAACGGATCTTCTCGACGTTCGGCTCTCGCGGGCCTTCGTCGAAGTCGAGGCCGTTCATCGGCACGATCTCGCGCTCGAAGCGGCCCTCGGCGCGTGCACGAATGGCCCGGGTGTGACTCTCGATCGCGAAATCCTCCATCTCCTCGCGGGAGATGTCCCACTTCTCGGCGATCAGCTCGGCGCCACGGAACTGGCTGACCTCCTGCGTGCCGTAGCGCTCGACCCAGCCGACCGACGTGGTGAAGGGATCGGTGAAGCCCATCGGCTCGGCGACGGTCATCGCCGAGCTGATCGGAATCATCGACATGTTCTGCAGACCGGCGGCGATCACGAGGTCTTGGGTGCCGCTCATCACGCCCTGCGCGGCGAAGTGGATGGCCTGCTGCGACGATCCGCACTGGCGGTCGATGGTCACACCTGGCACGTGCTCGGGCAGACCGGCCGCGAGCCAGGCGGTGCGACCGACGTCGCCGGCCTGCGGGCCGATCGTGTCGAGACAGCCCATGATCACGTCTTCGACGGCCCCCGGGTCGATGCCCGTGCGCTCGACCAGGGCTTTCAGAGTGTGCGCACCGAGGTCGGCGGGGTGGATCGACGAGAGCGACCCGCCGCGCCGGCCCACCGGTGTGCGGAGCGTGTCGATGATGTATGCCTCAGCCATGGATCCAGCCTCTCTGAACGTGCCGTCGCGCGGGCCAAGGTTACGTGACACGATCACGGCGATGGACATTCGCCCGAACAGCTACCAGGCCGACTACTGGACCGGTGCCGCCGGCCACAACTGGGTGCGATCACGACCCTCCTACGACGCCGAGCTGGCACAGTTCGGTGACGAGGTGCTGCGACGGGCGGCGATCACCACAGGCGAGCGCGTCCTCGACGTCGGGTGCGGCACCGGGGCGATGACGGTGCAGGCCGCCGAGTCGGCCGCTCCTGGAGGCGTGGTCGGACTCGACATCTCCGACACGATGCTCGAGGCCGCGATCGAGCGGGCACGAGACGCGGGGGTCACGAACACCACGTTCACCAGCGCCGACGCGCAGCGCGGTCCGATCGCTGGATCACCGTTCGACGTCGTGATCAGTCGTTTCGGCGTGATGTTCTTCGAGGACTCGACCGCGGCCTTCGCGAACATCGGTGCGGCAACGCGACCAGATGGGCGGCTCGCGTTCGCCTGCTGGCAGGCACCCGAGGACAACCCGTGGATGACCGAGACGAACGCCGCCATCGCAGCGTTCGTCGAATCACCCTCGGTCTCGGCGGACGCGCCCGGTCCG
>JAYTFP010000337.1:0-8164 GCA_043734285.1 Acidimicrobiaceae bacterium | reverse complement strand
CTCGCCGCGTGGACTCCCGACGACCCCGAGGCCTACCTGCCGCGGGCTCGGATCCTCGTCGAACAGGGCTACCTGGCACCGGTGCCGTACCCGCCTGCTGACTGAGCGGCGCAGCCTCGAGCGTGTGCCGTAGGCGGCACGCTCCATCGATACAGCAGCCATTGCCGGCGAAGCCGGCATCTTCAGCAACTTCTCATCCGCAGCTCAGGGCCACTTCACCGTGCCGTCCGATCATCGAATTCGACAAATGGAGTCCAGATGGACGACGCAACGGAACAAGGAGTCGAGATGAGCAAGAACAGGCACATGAAGAAGAAGCGGATGGCCATCGCCGCAGGCCTCACGGCCGGGTTGATGGGCGGCGGCGCCGCAGGGTTCGCCTTCGCCGACGGGGCGCTCGGTGCTGGGGCACAGACCGCCACCACGACGACGGTCGCACCCGCGACGTCGGGCCTGCAGGGCACGGCCAACGCCACGCGGCCCGATCCGACGAAGCGGCTGGGTGAGATCCTGAAGCCGCTGGTCGACAAGGGCACGATCACCCAGGCGCAGTCCGACGCGGTCGTCAAGCAACTCGAGACAGCGGGTCCGCTCGGCGGTCGCGGTGGTCCCGGCGGAGGCTTCGGCCACGGCGGCGGTCCAGGTGGGGCTGGTGGCCCTGACGGCCGACGGGGCCGACCGGGCCTCGACGCCGCGGCGAAGGCGCTCGGCACCACCACCGACGAGCTGCGCACCGACCTGCAGTCCGGCAAGAAGATCACCGACATCGCGACCGAGAAGAAGATCGACATCAACACGGTCATCGATGCGATGGTCAACGACCTGAAGACGCATCTCGCGGACGAGGTGAAGAACGGCCGGATCACTCAGGCCCAGGCCGACGAGCGAGCGGCCACCGCCAAGGACCGCATCACCAAGATGGTCAACGGCCAGCTGCCGCCGCACCCCGACGGTCCGCCGCCCGCCGACGGCTCTGCGCCGTCGAGTTCGGCTCCCACGACCACCGCACCGGCAGGGAACTGACGCCCACCTGAAGACTGCTCAGGGCTGGCGGTTCTTCCGCACACTGGCCGCGATCGCCAGCCCGAGCAGCACCATGATGACGAGGAGCGAGAGATACGTGTCGATGTGGAACCAATGCGACACCGTCATCTTCAGCCCGACGAACACGAGGATCGCCCCGAGCCCGTGTGACAGGTAGTGCAACTTCTCCCTCGCCGTTGCGAGCAGGAAATACATCGCCCGGAGGCCGAGGATCGCGAATGCGTTCGACGAGAACACGACGAACGGATCACGCGACACCGCGAGGATGGCCGGCACCGAGTCGACCGCGAAGATCACGTCGCTGATCTCGATCACGACGAGGGCTGCGAACAACGGGGTGGCCGCCCGGCGACCGTTCAGTCTCGAGAAGAACCGCTGGTCCTCAATGGTGTCGGTGACGGGCAGGATCCGCTGCAGCACCCCGAGCCCCGGCGTCTTGGCCTCGGCCGCCGCGTCGAGGCGGTGACGGAACACCTTGACGCCGGTGTAGACGAGGAACAGGCCGAAGATCGGCAGCACCCACCAGAAGCTGGCGATGAGCTCCGCCCCGGCGATGATGAACACACCCCGCATCGCGAGCGCGCCGAAGATGCCCCAGAACAGCACCCGGTGCTGGTACTTCAGGGGAATCGCCATCGTTGTGAACAGCAGCGCCCAGACGAACACGTTGTCGACGCTCAGTGACTTCTCGATCAGGTAGCCCGAGAGGTATTCACCGAAGGCCTGCGATCCGAGCGTGACCCACACGACCCCCGCGAACGTGAGCGCACACGCGACCCAGGCAGCGGACTCGATCAGCGCATCCCTCGGGGTCGGGGACTTCGCGTCGCGGTGTCGCACCAGATCGACGGCGAGGAGCAGCACCAGCAGCACGAGCAGCGCGCCCCACGCCCACAGCGGCACGTGCACCTTCGCGAACCGCTCGCTCGGGTCCGCGGCCATCATCGTCGACGACATATCCCGAACCAACCTACCGACGATCCCGGCCGGCCCCGCTTCGGGCACGTCGGGCGTCACCGCTGGCAGAATGCCCGCATGTCCGCCGCACCCGACCATCTCCGTGCCCCGAACGCCCCCAGCCCGAGCGCGTCGGACTTCGGACCCGACTTCGCCTGGGGCATCGCCACCGCCTCGTACCAGATCGAGGGCGCCTGGGACGCCGACGGCAAGGGCCCGTCCATCTGGGACACGTTCTCGCACCGCAAGCGCACGATCCGCGACCGATCGAACGGCGATGTCGCGTGCGACTTCTACCACCGCTCGACCGAGGACATCGCGCTCACCGCCGACCTCGGGTTCAACGCGAACCGTTTCTCGATCTCGTGGCCGAGGGTGCTGCCGATGGGCACCGGCAAGGCCAATCAGGTGGGACTCGACTTCTACTCGCGGGTCGTCGACGACTGCCTCGAGCGTGGGCTCGATCCGTGGGTGACCCTCTACCACTGGGATCTCCCTCAGGCGCTTCAGGACCGTGGCGGATGGGCCAACCGCGACATCATCGGTTGGTTCGGAGAATTCACCGCGACCGTCGCCGACGCGCTCGGCGATCGCGTCAAGCACTGGATGGTGTTCAACGAGCCGCTCAGCTTCACCGTCATCGGGTACCTGCTCGGCGTGCACGCTCCCGGCATTCGCAACCCGCTGAAGTTTCTCGGCGCGGTTCACCACGTCAATCTGTGCCAGGCCGAGGGAGCGCGGGTGCTCCGCGACACCGTGCCCGACGCGGTCGTCGGAACGACCCAGTACGTGTCGCCGATCGTCGCGACCGGCGACACCGCTGCGCATCGCTTCGCCGAACGCAGCGCGGACGCGTTCACCAACCGCATGTTCATCGAGCCCAACCTGGGACTCGGCTATCCGACCGAGGAGTGCCACCTCCTGCGGCCGATCTCGAGGTACCAGCGCGACGGCGACGACGAGGCCATCAAGGTCGACTGGGACTTCCTCGGCGTGCAGTACTACACACGCCTCAAGGCTCCCCCGTTGCCCATCCCCGGGCTCTGGACCGCGCCGCTCTTCGGGCACGACTACCGCAAGTACGAGCTCACCGCTGTCGGTTGGGAGGTTCGCCCCGACGGCCTCTACGACGTGCTCGCGCGGCTCCATGGGTATGGCGCGTTCGACCACATGGTCATCACCGAGAACGGCGCCGCCTTCCCCGACCAGCTCGTCGGCGACGAGGTGCACGACCCGCGGCGCGTCGCCTTCTACCGATCGCACCTCGAGCAGGTGTTACGCGCCAAGCGCGACGGCATCCCGATCGACGGCTACTTCTGCTGGACCCTGATGGACAACTTCGAGTGGGCCGAGGGCTACGGGCCCCGTTTCGGCCTCACCTATGTCGACTACGAGACCCAACGCCGCGTGGTGAAGGACTCGGGCAAGTGGTTCGCCGAGTTCCTCCGGCGCTGACGCCGCGGGTCACCTCGCGAATGTTCACTTCAGGATGTTGACGGCGCGAGCGACGACGAGCGCGACGGTCACCAGGCTGACGATCGACTGCACCATCATCGTCAACTTCGCGCGCGGCGTCAGCGGGAGGACGTCGGTCGGGCTGAACGCCGCGCCGTTCGTGAACGACGTGTAGAGGTAGTCGACGAACGTCGGCTTCCAGTCCTCCGGAGCGACTTTCGGCTCCTGCATCTGAGGGAAGAGGAAGTCGGGATACTGCACCTCACCCTTGTAGCGGGCGGTCGGGCCGCCGCTGTCGAACTCCCAGTACCAGAGTGCGAACGCGATCATGTTCGTGAGCCAGATCGCGCCACCGGTCGCGAGGAGCGGGACCGGCTTGATCGTGTGCAGCCCCAACACGAGGTTGCGGATCAACTTCACCGCGGACCAGCCGTTGGTCACCGTCAACACCGCGACGAGCACGATGCTGAGCCGGCGAATCGTGCCCGACTCGGTGCCGCGCCGCAGATCCTTGGGGATCAACAGTCCGACCAGGAGGAGTGCCTCGATCGCCACGATCGCCCACGTCGGACGGATGGTGTAGTCCAACGGCAGCGAGAGCTGGAGCGCCATCGCCGCGGCCACCGCGGCCGACGCGGCCCAGCGCGACTCGGGGTCGGAGACCTGCCGCCACGCGGGGGTGACCGCGCGCTCAGCCAGCTTCAGCAGGTCCGCGCCAGGCTTCACGCCCGCCGCGATCAGTCGATCGACCAGTCGGGACGTCTCGCTGCGCGGCTCGGTCGGCTCCAGTGGATCGTCGGTCACGCGTCCACTGTGGCACGCGTCGATCGTCAGCGAGCGGCTCCATCGAGGCGCTCGCACAGCGCCACGACCGGTTGGCGGCGCCGGGCCACGAGCAACAACGCGCCGCAGGTGAGCAACGAGCACAACGAGATCCACAGGCCGAGCGTCAACGACGTGGGCTCGTAGCGGAACAGCACGCGGTGTCGGCCCGCCGGCACGATCACACCGAGTTGGAAGCCGTTCACCTCGACGATTCGCTGTTCGCGTCCATCGACGTACGCGACGAAGCCGGGACGATCGTCCTGGTGCGCGACGACCAGCGCCCGCGAACCGCTCGAGACCGTCGTCGAGATCTCGGCACCGTCGACCAGCGCGCCGCTCGATTCGGCCGGCGCCCGCGACCCGGTATCGCGATCCGGTTGATCGCCGTCGTGCAGCACGGCCATCGGCAGCGACTCGTCACCGGCGCGGCGATTCCTGAGCCGTGCGACCGCGTCGTCGATGCCGGTCGTCGCGGTCCACTGCGTCGAGGCCTCGACCAGTGGCCTGGCCGACGATCGCTCGTAGAGCTGCGCGTCGACGTTGTCGATCAGCGCGACGCCGTCGCTCGGGTCGTCGACCGCGAGGTGGTGCGCAGCCCGCCCCGTTGTGTCGACCGCGACCTCCGTGACGCACGACGGCTCCTTCGGCATGTGGATCCGGAGTGTCTGGCCGGTGACCGCGAGACGATCGCCGGTGAGCGCGAACCATTCGAGGTTCGATGCCGACGCCTTCGCAGCGAGCGCGCGGGTCACGTGCCGGGTCGCGCCGGCCGAGTCGCTGATCGCCACGGTCACACGGGCGCCGCCGCGGCACGATCCACTCTCGCGGAGACGGAGGCCCACACCGATCGGCATCGCCTCGGTCGCGGTCAGCGGAACGTCGTTGTCGCCGGCGTGCAATGTCAGCCAACGCTCCGCTGCGTCGTCGACGACGCGTTCGGCGCCGAACGGCTGCTCAGCGGAGGCGAGCACGAGGTAGCGCAGCGACATCTCGTCCCAGATCGGCGACGCGGGGTTCCACTCCTCGCGCGTCACGATCATCTTCAACGGATCGCGGACGAACGCACCCGGCGACGCGCCGGCGACGAAGCGCTTGTAGCGCTGCGAATAGAGACCATGGCCGCGCAGATCGAGCTCGTCGTAGAGCAGGCTGGCGTTCCACGGCAGGTTCCCGTCGCTCGCCGCGACGCGGTAGCGATGGCCCGCGAGCGAGTGCAACTCGCGGTGCAGCGCCGTTGTCCGGAACGAGTCGAGCGTGTGGGGCACCTGTGCCTGGAAGTCGCGCATCGGAACGACCAGATCGACGAGCACCACCGCGCCGAGCACGAGCGCTGTGACCGACTCAGCCGGGGGCTCCCACCGGACCACGGCCACGATGGCAAGGGCGAACCCGACCAGCAGCACGCCGTCGAACGCTCGACCGGCGACGAGGCCGAACCCGCCCGCGTGGAGGATCACGTGGCGGAACTCCCCGAAGCTGGCGACCGCCATCGCCAGGATCGCCGCGCCGCTGAGCGCGGCGATGACCCGGATCCGCAGGCCGGCAGCGACCGCCGGCGCGCGGCGGAGCGCCGCCTCGATGGCCGCGCCGCCGATCATCGCCAGCCCCCAGGCGGCGAGGAACCGCAGCCGCGACGCGGGCGACTCGCCGAGCACCGGGATCTTGTAGAACGCGGCGAGCAGTGGCGACCCGAAGTACATCAAGTACATGACCGCTGGCGCCGCGGTGAGCGACATGACGATCGGCAACCGCAACCGCGGGTCGACTCCGACCTTGCCGATCACCAGCCCGATCAATCCGGCGGCTGCGACAACCAGGGCCACGGTGCCCATCTGATCGAGCCCCTCGACGGGATTCTGGCCAGTCGCGCTGGGCGCGTCCAGCGGATCGCCGAACGTCGACTCGTCGAGCATTCCCCAGAATTGCGCTTTCGGGAGATGCGACGTCGAGTCGTAGACGCGCGACTCGAGGTTGCCCGACGACGACACGTCACCGACGAAGGTGAACACACAGAACGCGGCGATCCCGAGACCCATCGCGACCGCGAGACCGATCGCGCCGACGCGCACCAGCGCGCCGCGGAGCTGGTAGTGCCCGCGGCCGACCACGAGATCCCACATGACCGTGCACACGAGGAACACCGCGCCGATCGTCATCGAGTAGACGAACGCGGGCACGTAGCCCTCGAACCAGAGCGCGGCCACGACACCACTCACCGCCAACAGACGCCCGATCGTCGGCCGCCGCAGCGCCGCGATCACGGCCAGGAGCAACCACGGGACGAGGGTCGCCGCCACGAGCCGGTTGAGGACCGCCAGTGACGAGCCGTTGAACGTGTAGACGAGCGCGATGAACGTCGCCGAGGCCATGCCGAAGCCCAGGCGGCGCGAGAACAGGTAGCAGCCGATCTGGGTGACCAACAGCAGGGCGAAGATCCGCACGTTCATCGCCAGCCAGGGCGGAAGGACTGCGAAGCCCACATTGAAGACGGAATAGATGCCGAACACCGGCAGTGCGCCCGTCGGCTGGCCGCCGCCGACCTGCGGCGAGAACGAGTTCCAGCGCAGGTGTACGAGATCGCGCCACATCACGACGACGTTCGGGGTCCACTCGATCTGGTCGCCTTGCACCGGCGAGATCACGTGCGGATCGCGGCCGAGTCCATCGCGATACGGAGCCGCGTGTTCGACGATGTCGAACGGAGCCAAGGTGGCACGTCCGGTCGCCGCGGTTGGCGCGAACGCGATCGTCGCGACGGCGAACAGGAAGTAGGGCAGCCACCGCTCGAACCGAGGTCGGTCGACCAGCCGCCGCCCGCGTGGACGGGGCGCACCGCCTGCGATGCTGCTGGAATCATCCACGAACGCGTCGGTCTAGCAGATCGGCTACGCCGATAGATGGCTCTCGCGATCGAGCGTGCCGCCTCTCGGCGCGCGCTCCCGACTGCCGACGGGACTCGCGGGCCACCGTACGATGACCCCCCGTGACCGCCCGACCGATCATCCTCGTGCCGCCGTCGGAAGGGAAGGCGACGGCCGGCGAGGGACCCGCGTGGCGGCCGGGCACGAGTCGATTCTCCGAACTCGATGCAGCGCGCGAACGGGTCGCGGCGTCGCTGGTGCGGGCGATGCGCGGCGGGCGCGACCGTCGCAAGGCGCTGCTCGGCGTGTCCGGCGACGCGCTCGAGCACGCGACGACGGCGAACCGCACGGTGCGCGAGTCGGCCACGATGCCCGCCATCGACCGCTACACCGGGGTGCTCTACGGGGCGCTCGACCATCGCGCGATGCCGCGGCGCTCGCAGTCCCGCGCCGCCGACCAGCTGGTCGTCTTCTCGGGGCTCTGGGGGCTGCTGTCGCCGATCGATCCGATCCCCGACTACAAGCTGAAGATGGGCGCCTCGCTCGCCGGGCTCGGCAAGCTCTCGACCTGGTGGCGTCCGTGGCTCACGGACGCGCTGGCCGCGGTGACCGAAGGTCGCGTCGTGTGGGATCTGCTCCCCAACGAGCACGCCGCCGCGTGGGCACCGGACGATGCTCGGCTCGCGAGCCGCATCCATGTCCGGTTCGTCGACCGGTCGGTCACCGATGGCGTCGAACGCCTCGTCGTCGTGTCGCACTGGAACAAGCTCCTCAAGGGGGCGCTCGTGCGACACGTGCTCGCGACACAACTCGATGACCCTTCGGGCCTCGAAGCGTTCGATCATCCGCTCGGATATCGCTACGCGCCGTCGCTCACCACGCGCGACGGCAACCGCGTGACGGTGTCACTCATTCGTGGCGCGGACACCTCTCAGGAGGCTCGCGGCGAGGTCGCCATCGGCGATCGCTGAATGCTCGTCGCCTTCGGCGACACGACGCTCGCTCGATGGGCCTGCCGCCTC
>JAYTFP010000336.1:0-7604 GCA_043734285.1 Acidimicrobiaceae bacterium | reverse complement strand
GGCGGCCGCGCACCCGTGCGCGGTGGCGCGAACGCGACCTACAGGTACTGGCCGGTCGCGGCGCGCTCGATGGCGCGGCCGCCTTCGGGCTTGTTGTCCTCGTCGCGGTGCACGAGCGTGCGGATGTAGACGATCCGCTCGCCCTTCTTGCCCGAGATCTTCGCCCAGTCGTCGGGATTGGTCGTGTTCGGGAGGTCTTCGTGCTCCTTGAACTCCTGGTGGATCGACTCGACGAGGTCTTCGACCCGGATCCCCCGCGGTCCGCCGGCGAGCTCACGCTTGATCGCGAGCTTCTTTCCGCGTCGCACGATGTTCTCGATCATGGCGCCGGACGAGAAGTCCTTGAAGTACATGACCTCTTTGTCGCCGTTCTGATACGTCACCTCGAGGAACTGGTTCGCGTCGTCGGCGCGGTACATCTCCTCGACGGTCTGCTCGATGATCGCCTGGATCGCCTTGTCGGCATCGCCGCCGCCGACGGCCTCGACCATCTCGGGATCGAGCGGCAGGTCGCTGGTGAGATAGCGCCCGAAGATCTGTGTGGCCGCGACCGCATCGGGACGGCTGATCTTGATCTTCACGTCGAGGCGACCGGGTCGCAGGATCGCCGGATCGATCAGGTCTTCACGGTTCGAAGCGCCGATGACAATGACGTTGCGCAGTGTCTCGACGCCGTCGATCTCGGCGAGGAGCTGCGGCACGATCGTCGACTCGATGTCAGAGCTGATGCCCGTGCCACGGGTGCGGAAGAGCGACTCCATCTCGTCGAAGAACACGATGACGGGCGTGCCGTCCTCGGCCTTCTCGCGCGCCCGCTGGAAGACCATGCGAATGTGCCGCTCGGTTTCACCCACGTACTTGTTGAGGAGCTCGGGCCCCTTGATGTTGATGAAGAAGCTGCGCGCCTCCTTACCCGTCGTGGCCGAGATCTTCTTCGCGAGCGAGTTGGCCACGGCCTTCGCGATCAACGTCTTGCCGCAGCCGGGAGGTCCGTAGAGCAGGATGCCCTTCGGCGCCGGTAGGCGGTACTCGCTGAACAGGTCCTGGTGGAGGAACGGCAGCTCGACCGCATCGGTGATCTGCTCGATCTGCTCGTCGAGTCCACCGATGTCGTCGTAGGAGATGTCGGGCACCTCCTCGAGGAGGAGTTCGTCGACTTCGGGCCGCGGCAGCTTCTCGAGCAGGACCGACGACCGTGAGTCGAGCAGCAGGCTGTCGCCGCTGCGCAACACCTGGCCGCGCAGGCTGTCGCTCAGGTCGGCCACGATCTCCTCGTCGGCGCGGCCGACGACGAGCGCACGGCCGCCGTCTTCCAGCACCTCGCGGAGCGACACGACCTCGCCGGTGCGGTCGGGCGGGCGAATCATCACGACGTTGAACGACTCGTTGAGGACGACCTCTTGCCCGCGCTCGAGTTCGTCGAGATCGATCGACGGCGAGAGCTCGACGCGCATCTTGCGGCCCGAGGCGAAGACGTCGACCGTGCCGTCGTCGTTCAGCCCCATCAGGGTCGCGTAGGCCGCAGGCGGTTGGGTGAGCTTGTCGACCTCGTCGCGCAGCGCGGCGATGTGATCGCGGGCCTCGCGCAGTGTGTAGGTCAACTTCTCGTTCTGTGAAACGGCCTGCGCGAGCTGTCCTTTGGTCTCGAGCAGTCGCTCCTCGAGGGTACGTACGCGCTTGGGAGCGTCCTGGATCCTGCGGAGCAGGACGCTGACCTCTTCCTCGAGACCGACGATGTGCTCGCGCATCGCCTCGGCATCTCGTGGCTCTTCCGGGCTCGACTCGGTACCGCTGTCCTCACTGACGGGAACCACCTCCTCGACTCGATTGGAAGCTAACACCGAGGGGTCTCGCGACCGTGCCACACGGCACTCTTGCGGAATCGTGCGTCTGTCGGACTGGTCGATATGCTGGACCCGATGTCTGACGGATCACCGCAGGCACCCCCTTTCGAAGAGTTTCAGGAGTACTTCCACCATGGGAATGAAGGTCTGGATCGATCAGGATCTGTGCACCGGTGACGGATTGTGCGAAGAAATCGCACCCGACGTGTTCACGTTGCTCGATGACGGTCTCGCCTATGTGAAGGAAGGCGCGAAGGTGTTCTCCGATCCGGGTGGCCCCGAGGGTCTCGCGATCGTTCCGGCCGGTCAGGAAGAGGCGACCATCGAGTCGGCCGACGAGTGCCCCGGCGAGTGCATCTTCATCGAGATCGAGTAACCCACAACACCGCCTCCGGGTGTCGCTCGACCTGGGCTGCGGCCCTGGTCGATTCGCGTCCGGGTCTGTCGACCAGCGATCAGGCGATGCAGGGCCCGGTGGCGACCGCGCCGCCCCGAGACATCGCCATGATGCGTTTGACCTCTTCGGTGCGGATCGCGTACGCCACCTGGGGGCGGTCGGGCGCGATCGCGAACGCCACTCCCGCGACGGCGCCCTTGTCGTCGATGAGTGGACCCCCCGAGTCGCCGGGCGCGATGTTCGCGCCGACCACGAGGATCTTTCGCAGCACTGCGTCGCGGTCGTAGATGTCGCGGCCCTCCGCGTCGACGCGCTGGGCGATGCGGTATGGCGCCACGGTCAGACGGCCCCCGCCCGGATATCCGAGGATCACTCCCGTGTCGTCGGTGTTCGCGTCGCCGAGGGTCAGCGGCGTGAGTGCCATCGATCGGACCTGGACCACGGCGAGATCGCGCTGCGGGTCGAAGACCACGACTGAGCCGCTGCTCTCACGGCCGTCCTTCGTCGACACCGTCACGGTCGAGAGCCCGGCGACGACGTGCGCGTTGGTCACGACGAGATCGCCCGCGACCGCGAACCCCGATCCCGATTGGACTCGATGACACACCGTGCCCGACACCTTCACGACCGAAGCCACAGCCTTGTCGAGCACTTCTCGTGACACCGTGGACGACGGCGGCGGGACGATCTTGGTCTGGTCCTCGCCCAACGAGTTGAACACCCTGGGGAACGGATTCGGACCGAGCGACCGCGACAGGCCGTCGAGAACGCTCGGCGGTCGGCCCAAGGTGGCGTCGATGGCCTTCGCGGCGGTCGACGAGTGCGCCTCGGTCGCCGGCCAGCCCGCGACGTTCGACATCGCCGGGAGCACGATCCAGGTGACCATGACCACGCCCAGGAACCCTGCGACCGCGCCGAGGAGCGAGTCGGCGATCTTCGCCCGGGGCGTCACGATCACACCCCTGATCCGGGTGCCGACGAGCGATCCCAAAAGATGCCCGGTCAACGCCAGCGCGATCATGATCGCGGCGCTCGCGACGAAGATTCCGGGCGTGCGTTCGGTCGACGCGGGCATGACCGCCGGCAGCAACTGTGCGGCCACCAACAGGCCGAGCGCCATGCCGGTCCAGCCGAAGATCCGGCGCGCGAGCCCCAGGCGCCACCCGGCGACGACCGCGGCGACGGCCAACAGGAGGAACAGCACGTCCAGGCGGTTCACCTCACCACCCGTCGGTTCCGATCAGGATCCGGGTCGACGGGCGGTTGTGAGGAAGCCGGTGTGGCCCACCATGCGGTGATCGGGTCGCACGGCCTGGCCCTCGATGTGCCAGCCGCGGTTCAGCACCTCGAGCGACTCGGCGAGGATGAAACCGCTCGCGTCGAGCGCGTCGCGGAACTGCATCACCTGCACGATGCTCGGCGAGTAGGCGGCGATGATCCCGCCGGGTCGCAGCGCGATGGCCGCGTGCTTCACGACATTCCACGGCTCGGGCAGGTCGAGCACGACACGGTCGAGGTGCGTCTCGTCGATGCCCTCGTAGCAGTCGCGCAACTCGATGCGGTACCGATCCAACGGCTCGGTGCCGAGGAACTGCGTGACGTTGGCGACGGCTCGCTCGGCGAACTCGTCGCGCAACTCGTAGCCGACGATGTCGGCGCCGGCGCGCAGCATGCCCATCGACAGCGCGCCCGAGCCGACTCCCGACTCGAGGACTCGGCACCCCGGGGAGATGTCGGTCAGCATGAGGAGCGGGCCGATGTCTTTCGGGTAGATCACCTGTGCGCCGCGCGGCATCTTGAGGATGAACTCCGACAGCGTCGGCCGCAGCACCGTGTACGTCGCGCCGCGCGTCGATCGCAGTATGACCGCCTCTCCCGAGCCGATGATCTCGTCGTGCGCGATGTAGCCCGCGTGCGAGTGGAACTCTTTGCCGGCCTTGAGGGTGACCAGGTAGCGCCGGTCCTTCCCGTCGAGCAGCAGCACCAGCTCGCCCTCGGCCAACGGTCGATCGCCGCTCATCTGGTCGCTGCCGATCGTCGGGTCAGCTCGACCGACTGCGCGGTCGCCCGCTCGACCAGGCGGCAGAACGCACACAGGTCGGAACTCGCCGGCGAACCGCAGCGTTCGCAGGTGCCCAACGCCGCGTCGGTCTCTTCGGGGGTCTCGGCGAATTTCGCGGCCGCCTTGCGCAGGAAGCCGAAGTAGAAGTCGGCCTTCGCTCCCGGCGAGTTGACCTCGATGTCGTTGAGCGCGGATTTGTAGCCGAGGTGCTTGTTGCCCGCCGACATCGGGCACTCGTCGACGATGTAGTCGATGCCGGCGATGATGCAGTACGCCGCCATCTCGCGCTCGCCGAGGCGAACCAGCGGCTTGGCCTTCTTCGGGAAACCGCCGCGAGCCGGCAACACGGGCATCTGACGGCCGAGATATTCGGTGTGCCAGTGCATGACGTTGCCGAACAGGACCGCGGCCTCGTCGTCGAGGTTGTGGCCGGTGACCAGCACGTCGAAGCCGCCGTCGACCGCCACCGAGTCGAACACGTGGCGCTTCGAGAGTCCGCACGCAGAACACGGCGCACGCTTCGCCGCGCGCGCGCCGTTGGGAATGTCGTAGCCGTAGTCGTCGGGGAGATCGACCTCGATGAGCGTTGCACCCCGTGACGCCGCGTAGTCACGGGCGAATCGTGCCGACTCGTGGCTGTAGTCACCGATGCCGAGTCCGATGTAGAGCCCGGTGGCGTCGTAGCCCAACTGAAGGAGGACGTCCCAGACAGCCAGCGAATCCTTGCCGCCCGAGACTGCCACCAGCACTCGATCACCCGGGGTGATCATGTCGAAGTCGGCGATCGCCTTGCTCACCTGGTCCCGACAGAACTTCAGGAAGTGCTCGGGACAGAAGTTCGAGTTGTGGCGGCGGAGATCGATCGCCGCCGGCTCGCGGCAGACCGTGCATTTCACGACGAGCCTCCCGAGATCACGGGCCTGACCTCGATGACGTCGACGTCGTCGAGCATCGCGTCGCCAGGCACGAGCGTGCCGTTGCGCACGACAAGAACCGATTCGCGGTTGAGGTCGAGACGGTTCAACAGCTTGATCACGCTGATCGGGCCGCCGACTTCGAGTTCGCGCGACGGATTGCGGAGGTGGACGATCACCTCTCCATCTTGGCCGAAGTCGTGGCCGACGCCGAACGCACGCGCTCGATTCAGAAGAACCGCCGCGACTCGGGCGGACGGCGATGGAGTCGCTGCGAGCGGATCGCCGCCTCGCGCCGCGCCTCGAGTTCACGGTCGAGACGATCGACCTCGTCGATGAGCGCCCGGTGACGTGGGCTCACGACCGTCAGCCGGTCGAACCGCTCGCCGAGCACCTCGGCCTTGTGTGCCGCCGCGGCGTCG
Source organism: Acidimicrobiaceae bacterium (assembly GCA_043734285.1). Classification (GTDB taxonomy): domain Bacteria; phylum Actinomycetota; class Acidimicrobiia; order Acidimicrobiales; family Microtrichaceae; genus JAYTFP01. The sequence continues at coordinate 1,965 of JAYTFP010000336.1, read as the reverse complement.
TCGGGGCGACGATCGGCGCGCCGCTGCGCCTTGGACAGCGCGGACGCCGCACGGAGCTGCCGGCCGGACGGCCGGGAAGCTGCCGCCAACGCCTTCGACGCCTTCTCGTAACGCCCCGTCAGGCGCCGCTCGGCGGCGTCCATGGGCGGCCGAGTGCGCACGGTGTACGTCTCACCCGGTACGAGACGAGTCGTGTCGAGGACATGTGACCTCTCGCCGGACTCACGGATCTGCTCGACGAGCCAAGCGAGCGCGCTCGCAGCAACGACGCCCGAGGCGCCCTCGCCGAAGACCTTCGACATCGCGTGCCGGCGCAAGAGCGCCAGGATCGCCATGGCTCAGACCCGTCGGACTTCGATGACCGTGCTGCGCCGCTGACCACCGCGCCGGCCGAGAAGGAACGCGACGACGATCAGCACCGCGCCGACGCCGGCCGCGACCGCGATGAGCTGGCTCTTCGCGCCTTCGACGGTGCTCGTGGCCTCGCCCTGGATCTCGGCGAGCTTCGCCTTGATGTCGTCCTTGGTGATGGGGGCACTGCTCACGAGGGGTCTTCCTTCCGGCCGTCTCGAACGATCGCGAGGATCGAGAGAACGATGATGACGGTTCCGACGGCGATCGCGACGACGTACGGCACGAGCGACAGCGCGCCGCTGTCGTACTGGAACGGACTGAACGACTGCATGCCGCGCACGGTTCCGAGCAGCAGGAACATCGACCCCGCGGCAACGAGGAACGCTCCGGGGACGCCCCACAGCAAATAGCGCTTGAGCGACTTGAGCGGATCGACCGTCTCCTGCTTGGCGTAGCCGATGACCAGGTCTTTCAACTCGACGAGGTGATCGGCTGGCTTTCTACGGTCCTGCGGCGTGGCTGGCACGTCTACTTCCTAGCTCAGGCCCCAATGGGCGGCAAACATCAGCCGTCTCGGTGCTTCCCCATGACCTGGTGCATCAGGACGAACTCCACGTCGTCGAAGATCGCCTCGAGGATGTGCTGCCGATCGAACAGTTGCGTCGAAGCGAGTAAGCGTTGACGGTCGAACTCGGAGAACGGTCCGAGTGCGGCGATCTGAAACGATGCGACGGCCGGATCGTCGACGAGATCGACTGTCTCGGCGCGGGGACCTCGGACCCTCGCTCGATCAGCACGACGCCGAATTCGCCCGAGCCGGCGAGCACGTCGTCGACCAGTTGCCGGTAGCGCGGCTCGAACACGTGCAGGCGCACACCGGCGGTGGGCACGAGCACGGAGGCGAGCGGGAACATCGCCGTGGGTCGAGCGTCGTCGCTCACTTCGCGGGGACCGCCATCAGGGGCGACACGGCGCCAGGGTCGATGGTCTCGGGGTACGACAGCATCGCCTCGGTGATCCGTTCGGGGAACCGGAGATCGCCGCCGCCGACGTCACGGTCGAGGTCGAGCACCACAGAAAAGCTCAGATCGACGCCCTTGTCGGTGTGGACCCACCCGCTCAACGCAGTGACGTTCTTGAGTGTGCCGGTCTTGGCGCGGACCTTCCCGGCCGCAGGGCTGCGGTAGTAACGGTCCTTCAACGTGCCGGTCTGGTCGGCCACTGGCAGACCCTTCGCGATCGGACCGTCAGCGCCGTCGGACTGCAGGATCCGATCGAGGAGTCGACAGGTCGCACGGTCGGTCGGATCGAGTCCGGATCCGTCGTGGATCACCACGCCCGACAGATCGAAGCCTCGCGATTTCAGGCTGTCGGTGATCGCGGAGACTCCGGCCGCGGTCGAGCCCTCCTTGCGCTTCACGACGCCGATCTCCTTGACGAGTGACTCCGCGGTGTTGTTGTCACTGTTGGTGAGCATCTCCGCGACGATGTCGCGCAACGACATCGAATCGATGCTCACGATGACGACGCCGTCGGGTGGCGCGACTCCCGAGCCGGGCGGTCCCCCGACGGTCACGCCGCGTGCCACGAGGAGGTCGGTGAGCGCCTGCG
>JAYTFP010000335.1:0-3285 GCA_043734285.1 Acidimicrobiaceae bacterium | reverse complement strand
GTCGACTTCGGCTTGACCGCGGGCGGTGCCTTCACCGTCGTCGTCGTCGTGGTCGTCGGTTTCGGCTTGGTCGACGCCGATGGCTTCACGGCCGTGGTCGTCGTCGACGTCGCAGACGTCTTGGTCGGCGCAGTCGTCGTACTGGTGGACGCGATCGAGGTCGTCGTCGTGGTCGACGGCGGAACCGTCACCGGCGGTCGCGCTGCGTCGGACCGGACCGGCTTGCCGCCGGCGAGTGATGCGAGCGGATCCGACGCCGGGTCGTCGCCGACGATGGCGTAGCGGCGCATGGTCTCGCGTGCCATCTCGTCGAAGACCGGCCCGGCCGCGACCGCTCCGAAATGCTGTCCGAACTTCGGCTCGTCGACCATGACCATGATCGAGATCTGTGGGTTCGACGCCGGGAAGAAGCCGACGAAGCTCGCGTCGTAGGTGTGGCGGCCCTCAGTTCCATACGTCCCGTTGACGACCTTGTAGGCGGTGCCGGTCTTGGCGGCGATGTGCATGCCCGGGATGCCGAGCTGCTGACCCGTGCCTTCTTCGATCACCTTCTCGAGCGATTGCGTCGCCTGCGCCGCTGCTTCGGGCGAGATCACCCGGTGCGGCGCCGGCACGTCGGGCGTGGTGTGGTGACCCTGCGCGTCGACGATGTCCTTCACGAGACGAGGTGGCACGTACATCCCGCCGTTCGCGACCGTGTTGTAGGTCGACCACATCTGCAGCGGCGTCACCGTGACCGACTGACCGATCGGGATCGACATGATGTCGGTGCCCGACCACTTCGTCTTCACCAGGCCCGGCTGCTCCTTGGGAAGGCCCAGCGCGCTCGACTGACCGAACCCGAACCGGTGGAGGTAGTCGAGGATGTTCGCCTGCCCGAGGCGTTCGGCCACGAGGATCGTCCCGACGTTCGACGAGTGGGCGAGGATGTCGCTCACCGTCATCGGCTCGGCCTTGTGCGGGCTGTGATCACGCACCTGCCGGTCGTACATCTTGATGTGATCGGGCACGACGAGCTGCGTGTCGGGGGTCACGAGACCCTGGTCGAAAGCGCCCGCCATCGTGACGACCTTCATCACCGAGCCGGGCTCGTAGGGCTGCGTCGCGAGGTTGAAGTTCGCCGAATGTGCGCCGTCGGGGCCAGCGAGCACCGTGCCCATGGCGAGGATCTCACCGGTCTGCGGGCGGCCGATGATGACCGTCGCGCCCTTCGCACCGACCGCGTCGACCTGCCGTGACGCCGCCTGCTCCGCGAGATACTGGAGCGACCGGTCGATCGTGAGGGTGATGTCGCTCCCCCGCTGGGCCGACTGCAGCACGTGCTCGCTGCCGGGAATGGTCGCACCGCCCTGACCCCGCTCGACGGTCGTCTCACCCGTGCGCGGCCGCAACTGTGCGTCGAACTTCTGCTCGATCCCACCGAGTGCGTCCGTTGCGAAGCGATCCATCCGTCCGGTGACCGACACCGCGAGGTCCGCGCTGGTCGAGATCCGTTCGAGGTCGGGACTGATCTGCACGCCGTCGAAGTGATGACCGGCGAGGCGATCGGCGACCTCGGGGTCGACCTGCCGCGCCAGCACCGCGTAGTGGGTGTCGGGTCGCTCGAGTCCCTCGAGGAGCTTCGAGCGGTCGACGCCGAGAATCGCGCCCATCTGCGTGGCCTGGTCGTCGGCGTTCTTCACGAGCGTGGGGTCGACGGCAATGAGTCGCGAGGGCACGGACTCGGCGAGGACCTCGCCGTTGCGATCGGAGATCGTCCCTCGGGGCGCCGTGAGCGTGAGGGTGCGCTCGCGTTCCGAGCGCCCCTGCGACAGGTACCGGTCGGGGCCCACGATCTGCAGGTTGACGAGCTTGACGAGGAGCAGGCCGACGAGGACCACCACGAGACCGCCGACCGCCGTCAGGCGTCGCTGTTGTGAGATGCGCCGGGTGGTCATGCGATGTTCGATCAGTGGGTCGGGGCGGGAGGTGGGGAGACGGTGATGGGGGCAGTGGCCGGCACCGTCGTCGGCACGCCGATCGTCGAGCGCTTGGTGGCGACGATCTCGGCGCGGGCGCTGGGCACCATGCCCAGCTGCGTCCTGGCGATGCGGATCACCTCATCGGGCGACTGCAGGTGGCTGTCCTTCTGGCGAAGGTCTTCCTGCCGCGTCTGCTCTGCCACGATCTCGGCGCGCACCCGGTCGAGACGGTGCTGCGTGTCGATCAGCGAGATGTGCGCCGCGAGCGCGGCGAACGCGAAGCCGGTGACCACGGTGAGCGCAACGACCGCGCTCGGCGTGACTCGACGCAGGATGGACTTCTCGTCGACCGCCTTCAGCGCAGGGCGCGCCGCAGTCGCCCGCCGCGGGGCGGGCTGCGACGCCTTCGAGCGCGAGCGGGCAGGGGCCGTGGCTGTCACGAGGCGACCACACGCTCCTCACGAGGACGAAGGGTGACCGACTCGACGGCGCGGAGGCGCACCGATTCGGCTCGGGGGTTCTGCTCGATCTCGGCCGCCGTCGCCTTCTGCGCGCCACGACGGATGAGCTTCACCTTCGGCTCAGCACCACAGACGCACGGCAGGTTCGGCGGGCACTCGCATCCACCGGTCTCGGCCAGCCGGAATCGCTCCTTGACGATGCGATCCTCTCCGGAGTGGTAGCTCATCGCGACGCAGCGACCACCGGGCAGGAGTGCGTCGATTGCCTGGTCGAGCGCGTCGGCCAGGATCTCGAGCTCGTCGTTGACCTCGATGCGAATTGCCTGGAACGTGCGCTTGGCCGGGTGTCCGCCCTTGCGACGCGCCGGAGCGGGGATCGCCTCGCGGACCACGTCGGCGAGCTGGGTCGTCGTCGAGATCGGGCGCTCGGCGACGATCGCATTCGCGATCCGTCGTGCGAACCGTTCGTCGCCGTAGCGGTCGAGCACGTCCGCGAGCTCCGCCGCCGAGTACTCGTTGACGACCGACGCGGCGCTCTTGGCGCGACGTTGGTCCATTCGCATGTCGAGCGGGCCGTCGTTGCGGTACGAGAAGCCACGCTCCGCATGATCGAGTTGTGGCGAGCTGACGCCGAGATCGAACAGCACTCCCATTACGCCCTCCTGACCGCTGACGCGGGTGTTGTCGGTTGTTCCGCTGTCGCGGATGATCTGGCCCACCTCGTCGAAGCGGGCCCGGTGGAACGTGACGCGGTCACCGAACCGGGCGAGGCGTCGGCGCGCTGCATCGAGCGCCTCGCCGTCCTGGTCGATGCCGAGGAGCGTGATGTCGTCGCGGGCCGCGAGGAGCGCCTCGGCGTGGCC
>JAYTFP010000334.1:0-2970 GCA_043734285.1 Acidimicrobiaceae bacterium | reverse complement strand
CGACTCAGCTATCAGCGCCACACGCGTCGCGCCGAGCACTGGTTCGTGATCTCCGGCAAGGCGACCGTCACGCTCGACGGCGCCGAGCTCGTGTTCGGTCCGGGCCAGTACGTCGACGTCGCCCGCGGCGCCGCACACCGCCTCGAGAACCGCGGCGACGATCCATTGATCGTCATCGAGGTGCAGCACGGCGATTACTTCGGCGAGGACGACATCATCCGCCTCGACGACGACTACGGACGGGTGGGATGACCGAGGCGGGTGAGATCCCGTGGATCATCAGCGTCGACGATCACGTCGTCGAACCGCCCCACGTCTGGGAGACGTGGCTGCCAGAGCGGTGGCGCGCGCTGGGTCCGAAGATCGAGCGGCGCGGCATCGGCTCGATGCGCCACATCGGTGGCGGAGCCTACGAACAGACCTTCGATCCCGACGGGCCTCTCGCCGACTGCTGGGTGTTCGAGGATCTCGTCTACATCCACAAGCGGCACGTCGCGGCGGTCGGGTTCACTCGCGACGAGATGACGATGACGCCGATGACCTACGACGAGATGCGACCCGGCTGCTACGACGTGAAGGCGCGTGTCGCCGACATGTTGATGAACCACGTCGACATGTCGCTCTGCTTCCCGTCGTTCCCGCGGTTCTGCGGCCAGACGTTCACCGAGGCGTCAGATCACGACCTCGGTCTGGCGTGCGTCAAGGCGTACAACGACTGGATGATCGAGGAATGGTGTGGCGAGAGTGGGGGAGTGCTCATTCCCTTGTGCATCGTGCCGCTCTGGGATGCCGACCTCGCTGCCGCTGAGGTGCGCCGCAATGCCGAGCGCGGGTGTCATGCGGTGTGCTTCAGCGAGATCCCGCCGCACCTCGGGCTGCCCTCGATCCACTCGGGCTACTGGGACCCCTTCTTCCAGGCGTGCCAAGACACCGCGACCGTGGTCAACATGCACATCGGCTCGTCGTCACGGATGCCGTCGACATCGGCCGACGCTCCGGTCGCGGTCGCCGCGAGCCTCAGCTTCAACAACTCGATGGCGAGCCTGTGCGACTTCTTGTTCTCGGGTGTCCTCGTGCGACTCCCGACACTCACGCTCGCCTACAGCGAGGGTCAGATCGGCTGGCTGCCCTACATCCTCGAGCGCGTCGACGACGTCTGGAGTGAGCACCGAGCCTGGGGCGGCGTGGCCGACCTCATCCCCGAGCCGCCGTCGACCTACTACTACCGCCAGGTGTACGGCTGCTTCTTCCGTGACCGCCACGGTCTCGAGAGTCTCGAGCGCGTCGGTGTCGACAACATCACGTTCGAGACCGACTACCCCCACACCGACTCCACGTGGCCGCACTCGAAAGAGGTCGCGACGTCGATGATGGGACACCTCCCGCTTGACGTGCAGTACAAGATCCTGCGTGGCAATGCGATCCGGATGTTGAGTCTCGACCTGGTCTGAGAGGGAGAGCGAAGGCCGACGGTGGTGGCGCTCAGGGGGCTCTCTCGATGGAGCGTGCCGCCTCTGGGCGCACGCTCTGTGCCGATCTCGACGTGGGGCCGTTCGGATCGCTCGGGGTGGCATCATGGACCGATGACGACGTACCTCGGGGGGCGGCTCCTGGTTGCGGCCCCCGAGCTCGACGACCCGAACTTCGATCGGGCGGTCATCCTCGTGATCGAACACTCCGAAGAAGGCGCGGTCGGTGTCGTGTTGACCCACCAGAGCGAGACCTACGTCGCCGAGCACCTGCCGACGGTCGCCCCGCACGTGTGTGAGCCGCCGATGTTCTTCGTGGGTGGGCCGGTGTCGCAGGGCGCGGTGATCGCCCTCGCCCGCGAGAGTGGCGCGCCGGCGCTGTACGAACTCGACGAACTGATCGCCGACGAGGTCGAAGCACCGACGTGGCTGCGGCTCTTCGACGGCTACTCGGGTTGGGGCCCGGGACAGCTCGACGCCGAGGTCGCGACCGGATCGTGGTTCGTCGTCGACTCGTTCGACACCGACGCGTTCACCGACGAGCCCGACGCGCTGTGGCGTGCCGTGCTGCGTCGTCAGCCGGGACGCGTCTCGCGTCTCGCGCTGTATCCCGACGACGTGATGTCGAACTGACCAGCGGGATTCGGGTCAGCGCTGGATGATCACCATGCGGCGCTCGGTCATCTCGGCGGCCGTGTAGGCCGGGCCCTCGCGCGTGTTGCCCGAGTCACGCACGCCGCCGTACGGCTGCTGATCGGCACGCCACGTCGGCACCTCGTTCACCGTGACGCCTCCGAAGTCGAGTCGATCGGCTGCCGCGAGCGCGGTCGACAGGTCGCGGGTGAAGATGCCGGCCTGGAGCCCGTAGCGAGTGTCATTGGCGAGATCGAACGCGGAGTCGAGATCGTCGAACGCGGCGACGTTGACGAGGGGACCGAAGACCTCGTTGCGGCACACCTTCATGTCGGCGTCAACACCGGTGAGCAGCGTCGGGCGGAGCACGCCGTGGTCGTCGCGTCCGCCGCCGGCGGCAAGTTTCGCGCCACCGGCAATCGCTTCGTCGATCCACGCGCTCACGCGGTCGGTCTCCTTGGCGGCGATCAGGGCCGACACCTCGGTCGTGGAATCGGCGGGATCACCGACCCGCAGCGCCTCGACTTTCTCGGTGAGCGCCGCGACGAACTCGTCGTGGACCGATCCGTGCACGTAGACGCGTTGCACCGAGATACACGACTGGCCGGCGAACGAGTAACCGCCGACGGCGATCTTCGCGGCGGCCGTCTGCCAGTCGCCGTCGCTGGTGATGATCACCGGCGCGTTGTTGCCGAGCTCGAGGCTGACCCGCTTTCGGGGCGCGTCGGCTCGGATGCCCCATCCGACCTCTGGTGAGCCGGTGAACGTGATCATTGCGACGTCGTCGTGCGTGACCAGACGATTGGCAACCGATCCCGGACACGTGACCACATTGAGCCACCCAGGTGGCAGGCCCGCCTCCTCGAAC
>JAYTFP010000333.1:0-3579 GCA_043734285.1 Acidimicrobiaceae bacterium | reverse complement strand
GGAGCATCCATGGCGACCTTCACCATCGGCGACAACCAGATCCCCACGGCCGGCGAACTTCCCGCGGTCGGTTCGGCGGCGCCGGCCTTCCAGCTCACTGGCGCCGATCTGGCGACGATCTCGTCGAGCGATCTCGCGGGCAAGCGAGTCGTGCTGAACATCTTCCCGAGCCTCGACACCGGCGTGTGCGCCACGAGCGTGCGCAGGTTCAACGAGATCGCGGCGGGCCTCGAGAACACGGTCGTGCTCAACGTGTCCGGTGACCTGCCGTTCGCGGCGCGCCGGTTCTGTGGCGCCGAGGGCATCGAGAACGCCAAGACCGGCTCGATCTTCCGCGAGTCGACGTTCGGCGACGACTACGGCGTCACGTTGCTCGAGGGTGGCCTGCGCGGACTGCTCGCCCGGTCGGTCGTCGTGGTCGACGCCGATGGCACGGTCCTGCACTCACAGTTGGTGCCGAGCATCGGTGAGGAGCCCGACTACGACGCCGCGGTTGCCGCCCTGGGTTGAGACAGTGAGCGCTGAGACAGAGATCGCTGACGCGCCGCTCCGCTTGTCACGCCTCGCCGACGCTCCACACCGAGCCGGAGTGCAGCAGCGCATGCAGGTCGCCGCGCCCTGATTTCTCGACGCTGTTCGCGACCTGCGTCTGGACCTCGGCCTCGTAGCTCGGACGTTGCACGTCTCGGAACACGCCGATCGGCGTGGGCATGCTCGGCCCGGTCGAGAGGCGGCTCAGCGCGAACGCGAGCGTCGGATCGTTGCGGGTCTCGTCGTGCACCAGCAGGTGGTCGACACCGACCTTTGTCGTCGGGCAGACGTACGGTTCGCCGAACTCGTTGATGGCGACGCCGTGCTGTCCCTCGTCGCCGAACTGGATCGGCTTGCCGTGCTCGAGCGGAATGATCATGTCGCCGCGCACATCGCGCTTGAGGATCCCGTCGAACGCGCCGTCGTTGAAGACGTTGCAGTTCTGGAACACCTCGACGAACGACGCGCCCTTGTGCGCGTGGGCTCGGCGGAAGGTCTCCATCATGTGCTTGCGGTCGAGGTCGTGCGTGCGTGCGACGAAGGTCGCCTCGGCCCCGATGGCCAGCGACACCGGGTTGAACGGATGGTCGACCGATCCGAACGGTGTCGACTTGGTGATCTTGCCCACTTCGGACGTCGGTGAGTACTGACCCTTCGTGAGCCCGTAGATCTGGTTGTTGAACATCAGGATCTTGAGGTTCACGTTGCGCCGCAGTGCGTGGATGAGGTGGTTGCCGCCGATCGACAACATGTCGCCGTCACCGCCGATCACCCAGACGTCGAGATCGGGCCGGGCCACCGCGAGGCCGGTCGCGATCGCGGGCGCGCGCCCGTGGATCGAGTGCAGCCCGTAGGTGTTCATGTAATAGGGAAGCCGCGCAGCGCAGCCGATCCCTGAGACAAACACCATGTAGTGCGGATCGATCCCGAACTCGGGCAGGAGGAACTGGATCGCCGCGAGAATGCCGTAATCGCCGCATCCTGGGCACCAACGGAGCTCCTGATCGGATTCGAAGTCCTTCCGTGTCAGCGTGACCGCCGTCGCGCCGCCGGCGACTTCGTCGGTCGCGTGACTGCCTGCGTGGCCGTTCGTGCTCATTCTGCGATCATCTCCAGAATCCGTGATTCCATGGTGGCCGCTCGGAAGGGCAGGCCGGTGACCTGGGTGAAACTCTGTGCATCGACCAGGAACTCGGCCCGGATCAGCTTGGCGAGCTGGCCCAGGTTGAGCTCGGGGATGAGCACCTTGTCGTAGCGCGACAGCACGTCGCCGAGGTCGGCGGGGAACGGCGAGAGGTGCAGCAGGTGGCCTTGGGCGACGGGGTAGCCCTGGGCGCGGACCCGTCGCACGCCGGCGGTGATCGCGGCCCAGGTCGATCCCCAGCCGAGGACGAGCACCTTGGCCCCTTCGTCGTGATCGAGCTCGACGCCGGGGATGTCGTTGGCGATGCCGTCGATCTTCGACTGGCGGATGTGGACCATCGTGGAGTGGTTGGCGGGTTGGTAGCTGATGTTGCCGGTGCCGTCCTGCTTCTCGATGCCGCCGATTCGGTGTTGGAGCCCGGGCGTGCCGGGCAGCGCCCAGGGCCGGGCCAGCGTGTCGGGGTCACGGAGATAGGGCCAGAACTCGGGGGATCCGTCGGGGTTGGTGTGGTTCGTCTCGGTGGCAAAGTCGACCGAGATGTCGGGCAGCGCGTCGAGGTCGGGCAGCAGCCACGGTTCGGAGCCATTGGCGAGGTACCCGTCGGTCAGCAGGATGACCGGCGTGCGGTACTTGAGCGCGAGACGACACGCCTCGAAGGCGGAGATGAAGCAGTGCGACGGCGACTTCGCGGCGACGATCGGCAGCGGCGACTCGCCGTGACGGCCGAACATCGCGAGCAGCAGGTCGGTCTGCTCGGTCTTGGTGGGCATGCCGGTCGAGGGGCCGGCGCGCTGCACGTCGACGATGACCATCGGCAACTCGAGGCTGATCGCCAGGCCGATCGCCTCAGCCTTCAGGTCGAGGCCCGGGCCGCTCGTGCCGGTGACCGCGAGCGACCCCGCGAAGGCGGCCCCGATCGCGATCGACGCGGCCGCGATCTCATCCTCCGCCTGCATGGTGCGGCAGTCGAAGTGCTTGAGCTTCGACAACTCGTGGAGCACGTCGGATGCCGGGGTGATCGGATAGCTCGCGTAGACGAGTGGCAGCTTCGCCTGGTGCGCCGCGGCGATGAGCCCCCAGGCGGTGGCGGTGTTGCCGATGATGTTGCGGTAGTTGCCGGGCGGGAGTTGCGCGGGCTTCACCTCGAAGGTGTGCGAGAAGAGTTCGGCAGTCTCGCCGAAGTTGCGTCCGGCCTTGAAGGCCGCCATGTTCGCGTCGCGCACCATCGGCTTGGCCGAGTAGTGCTTGTCGATCCACTGCTGCAGCGGGGCGGCGGGTCGGGTGTACATCCAGCACACGAGCCCCAGCGCGAAGAAGTTCTTCGACCGCTCGGCGTCACGCGGTTTCACGCCGTGGGGACGCGTCGCCTCGACCGTGATCGACGTCATCGGCACCTGGTAGACGGTGAACGGGTCGAGCGTGCCGTCGTCGAGTGGGTTGGTCTCGCAGTGCGCCTTCTCGAGATCGCGGTCGGTGAACGAGTCGGAGTTGACGATGAGCGTGGTGCCCGGCCCCATGTCGGCGATGTTCGCCATGAGCGCGGCGGGGTTCATCGCGATGAGCACATTGGGCGAGTCGCCCGGCGTGACGATGTCGTGGTCGGAGATGTGCACCTGGAACGACGAGACGCCGTTGAGCGTGCCGGCCGGCGCTCGGATCTCGGCCGGGAAGTTCGGCAGGGTCGCGAGATCGTTGCCGAAGGCCGCGGAGAGCTCGGTGAAGCGATCGCCGACCAGTTGCATTCCGTCGCCCGAGTCACCGGCGAACCGGATGACCACCTGATCGAGCGTCGTTGCTGAAGCCATGCCACATACCCCCGGGACCAGCTCACGAGGGTTGATCGTCCGGACCCTCGGGGCCGAGAGTACTCACGCGGAGCGGCCGGGGTCCGCGCATAGGCCGCT
>JAYTFP010000332.1:0-36362 GCA_043734285.1 Acidimicrobiaceae bacterium | reverse complement strand
CGTGACGGTCGACCCTGGCCACGCCTGGGGGCACGGCGCACATCCGACGACGACGCTCGTCGTCGAGGCGTTGCTCGGCCTCGCGCTCGTTGGCCGCTCCGTGCTCGACGTCGGCTGTGGCGGTGGTGTGCTGTCGGTCGTCGCGGCAGTGTTGGGTGCCGCGGAAGTCGTCGCGATCGACGTCGACCCCGCTGCCGTCGAGGCGACGAGCGCGAACGCTGCGGCGAACGGCGTGGCCTCGATCGTCGAATCGTCGTCGTCGACGTCGCTCGACGACCTGTCGGGCGCGTTTGACGTGGTCGTCGCGAACATCGGGTGCTCGGTGCTCTGCGAGCACCCATCGGCGCTCGTTGGCCGCGCTGCGCCCGACGCAATGGTGGTGTTGAGCGGTCTGCTCGACAATCAGGTCGACGAGGTCGCCGGTGTCTACGCGACCCTCGGTTGGCGCGTCGCCGACCGTCGGTCGCGCGAGGGCTGGTCGGCGATCACTCTTCGAGCGTGCGCCGAGAGGCGGCACGCTCCATCGAGACAGCCCCCCTGATCTGCCGCCACCGTCGTTCCTCTCCGCTAGCCCTCGTCGTCGGTGATGCCCTCGGCATGGTCAGCCGCCTCGACCTCGCTGCGGCGCACGCCGAGCACGAAGAGGATCGCGTCGAGGTAGGGCACGTTCAGCGTGGTGTCGGCGGCATCCCGCACGATCGGCTTGGCGTTGAAGGCGATGCCCAGTCCGGCTGCAGCGAGCATGTCGAGGTCGTTCGCGCCGTCGCCGACGGCGACCGTCTGGTCGGCCGCGATGCCTTCGAGCTCCGCGACTTCCGCCAGCAACTCGGCTTTGCGTTGGCGGTCGACGATCCGTCCGACGACCTCGCCGGTGAGCGTGCCGTCAGCCATCTCGAGTTCGTTGGCGAACGCGTGGTCGAGCGACAGGAGCGATTGCAGGTGATCGGTGAAGAAGGTGAAGCCGCCCGACACGATGGCGACCTTGAAGCCGAGGCGCCGCAGGGTGCGCACGAAGGTTCGGGCTCCGGGGGTGAGCCGCACTTGGTCGCGGGCCCGTTCGAGCGCGGCGGTGTCGAGCCCTCGGAGTAGGCGGACACGGGTGCGTAGAGCGGTCTCGAAGTCGAGTCCGCCGGCCATTGCCCGGTCGGTGATCGCGCTCACTTCGTCGGCGCACCCGGCCTCGCGGGCGAGCAGGTCGATGACCTCGTCCTGGATGAGCGTCGAGTCGACGTCGAGCACGACGAGGCGTTGTGCGCGCTGGCCGAGCCCCTCGGGTTGCAGCGCGATGTCGACATCGTCGGTCTGCGAGACCACGACGAGCGCGGCGCGGAGGTCTTCGATCGGCGCACCCAGCACCGACAGCTCGTAGGCAACGACCGGGTAACGGGCGAGGCGGACGATCCGATCGATGTTGCCGCCCACCGCGGCGATCGCTGCGGCGACCGACCCGAGTTGATGCGGCGTCACCGCGGGGGCGAGCAGTGTCACGATCACGCCGAGCTGGCGCTCGCTCGGGGTCGCATCGACCGGGTCGAAATCGACCGACAGGCCGAATTCGTAGGCGAAGAGCAGCAGCTCCTTGTGGAGGTCGCGTCCCGCCGGGATCGTGGCGACGACCCCCAGCACCAGGTGGTGACGGACGACGACCTGCTCGACGTCGCCGATCTCCGCGCCGAACTCGGTCAGCAGGTTCATCAGCGTCGAGGTGATGCCGGGCCGATCGGGACCGGAGACGCGAATGAGGATCGTCTCGTTGCCGGCCACCGTTCGAAGTTACCGGACGAGGCACCGGTAACCTCCGCCGATGCCCCTCGTCGACCTCGAGACCACCGGAGTCGCCGTGGGCGGGGCGGGCGTCGCCCGTGACGCCGATGGTCGCGTCGTGTTCGTCGACGGAGCGCTCGCCGGAGAGCGCGTCCGCGTCGAGCTCACCGAATCGAAGGCACGATTCGCGCGAGGCGTCGTTCGTGAGGTGCTCGAACCCGCGGCGGGCCGCGTCGAGCCGCGCTGCGACGAGGTGGCGGCCGGGTGCGGTGGATGCGACATGGCACATGCCGACGCCGCGACGCAGCGCGTTGCGAAGGCGACGATGGTGCGCGACTCGTTCGTCAGGATCGGCCGTCTCGATGCGCCGACGATCGATGACGGGCCGGCGCTCGTCGATCACGGATTCCGTACGACGGTCCGCGCCGCGGTGGCCGACGGGCGTGCGGGGCTGCGTCGGGCCAGATCGCACGAATCGCTGGCCGTGCGGTCGTGTCGGGTCGCGCACCCGCTGGTCGAGGAGTTGCTCGTCGACGGGCGTTACGGCGACGTCGGCGAGGTGACGATTCGCGTCGGTGCGCGAACGGGTGAGCGAATGGTCGTCGTCTCGAGCGGCACGGTGACCGGCGTTCATGTGCCCGACGATGTGATCGTCGTGTCGGACGACGAGCTGGCTGCGGGGCGTTGCGCCTGGATCCACGAGGAGGTCGCCGGCCGCCGGTTCCGCATCTCCGCGGGATCGTTCTTCCAGACCCGCCCCGACGGTGCCGACGCGCTGGTCGAGCTCGTACAGTCCGCCATGTCGCACGCTTCGCCCGACGTGCTCGTCGATCTCTGCTGCGGCGTCGGACTGTTCGGCGCGACGCTCGACGCAGCGACCGTCATCGGGGTCGAATCGAATCGTTCAGCGGTCGCCGACGCTCGCCTCAATCTCGAGACCTTGGTCGCTCCCGACCGCAGCGCGAGGGTCGTGCACGCGAAGTTCGAGCGGTGGACGGCCTCTGCTGCCGACGTGGTCGTCGCCGATCCGGCACGCGCCGGACTGGGCGCAGCCGGTGTCGCGACCGTCGTGGCGACGGGAGCGCGGCGCGTCGTGCTGGTCAGTTGCGACCCCGCGTCGCTGGGACGCGACGCGGGACTACTGGCTTCGGCCGGCTACGTCGCGGGCCGGTGCACGCTGGTCGATCTGTTCCCCGACACGTCGCACGTCGAGGTGGTCACGGTCTTCGATCGGGGCGAGCCGGCGTGACGCGTCGGCTGGCAGTGGTCGTCGTACTCGTCGCAGCGGTCGCGGGCTGTGGTGGAACGTCCGCCGCGAAGTCGGTGATGTCCGGCACGTCGACATCGACATCGACCATGCCCGTGGCAGTCCAGCACCTCAGGGTGCGCGTCACCGTGACGCATCCGCACGATCGCTCCTCGTTCACCGAGGGGCTTGCGTTCGACGACCGCGGGCATCTGTTCGAGTCGGTCGGGGAGTACAGGCGGTCGAAGGTCCGCGAGGTCGAGCCGTCGACCGGCGCGCTGGTGCGCGAGCAGCCACTCGGCGCGAGCCAGTTCGGCGAGGGCCTCGCCGTGCACGCGGGCGTGCTGACGCAGCTCACGTGGAAGGAGGGAGTGGCGCTGCGTTGGTCGACGGCGTCGCTCAGCGCCGTCGGCGCCACGAGGTTCTCGGGCGAGGGGTGGGGGTTGGCGTTCGACGGAGTACACGATCGGTTCATCCAGAGCGACGGGTCGTCAGTGTTGACGTTTCGCGATCCCTCGACGTTCGCCGTCACCGGAACGATCCGAGTGCACAGGGCCGGCGCTCCGGTCGACCAGTGGAACGAACTCGAAGTCGTCGACGGCTCGGTGTTCGCGAACGTGTGGCACTCCGATGACATCCTGCGGATCGACCCGTCGACCGGCCGCGTCGACGCGGTGGTCGACGGGTCCACGCTGTGGGTCGATCCCGCGAGGACGAGCGAGATGGTGCTGAACGGCATCGCGCATCGTGACGGCGATCCGCCCGGCCACCTCTGGTTGACCGGTAAGAACTGGCCGCACACCTACGAGGTCGATCTGACGAAATGAAGGTGATCGAGCGATGAAGATCGGATTGTCACTGCCGACGATGCTGCCCGGGGTCGACCGCGAGGCGGTGCTCGGGTGGTCGAGGCGGATCGAGGCCGACGGCTACGACACGATCGGCTTCGGCGAGCGCATCGCCTATCACAACCTCGAACTCTTCTCGGTGCTCGCGGCCGCGGCGGCAGTGACCGAGCGGGTCGGCATCGCCTCGACGATCGTCGTCCTTCCGATGCACTCGAGCGCCTGGATCGCCAAGCAGTCGGCGACACTCGACGTGCTCTCGAGCGGCCGCTATACGCTCGGCGTCGGCGTCGGCGGACGCAACGAGGACTATCGCGCGCTGAATCGCAGCTTCGATCGGCGCTTCGCACGGATGGACGAGCAGGTCGCGCACATCCGCTCGTTGTGGCGCGGCGCGCCGGCGGGTGACGGGCTCGATCCGGTCGGACCGAAGCCGGTGCAATCGCACATCCCGATCCTGTCGGGATCGCTCGGCCCGAAGTCGATCGCGCGCAGTGCGGGGTGGGCCGACGGCGTCGCGGGGTTCGAGATGGATCCCTCCGCGATGTACCTGCAGGCGACGGCCGATCGCATCACCGCGGCGTGGCACGACGCGGGGCGCACCGATCGTCCGTATCTGATGACGAGCTTCTGGTTCGGGCTCGGCGACGACGCGAGCGAGCGACTGCACGCCTACGCGCGTTCGTACCTCGGCGTGTTCGGCGACGAGGCCGCGACGGCGATGGCGTCGATGTGCACCGCAGCAGGCGACGACGCGGTACAACGCTCCGTCGACGAGGCGCGGGCCGCGGGGTACGACGAGATCCAACTCGTGCCGACGACCGCCGATCTCGGTGAGCTCGATCGGTTGACGGCGTTGCTCAACCGCTGAAGGCGGCCCGTGCGAGGTCGATGACGACGCGTGTGCCACCGCCCGGGTTCGCGTCGATGGTGACGGCACCGCCGTGCGCGTCGATCGCCTGGCGCACGATGGCGAGGCCGAGTCCGGACCCGGGCATCGCGCGGGCGGTCGGGGCACGCCAGAAGCGATCGAAGACGAACGGAATGTCTTCGGGCGCGATACCCGGACCCTGATCCGTGACTTCGATGCGCTGGTGCTGCACTCCGACGCGCACCGTGCCGCCCTCGGGCGACCACTTCACCGCGTTGTCGATCACGTTGACGATCGCCCGTTCGATGAGTGCGCTGTCACCCATGATCTGCCCGGGAGCATCGAGGGTGGTCTCGATCACCACCGATCCCGAGCGGCGTTGGGCGCGACGCACGGCAGTGGTCACGACGTCACCGATGTCGATGTGTTCGACGGCTCGGTCACCGGCGTCGCGGCGGGCGAGTGCGTCGAGGTCGGCGACCAGCGTGGTGAACTCCTCCATCTGGTTGTTGAGGTCGTCGAGCAGGGCGTCATGATCCGCGCCGACTGGGAGGCGACCGCTCGTCAGGACCTCGATGTTGGTCCGCAGGCTGGTGAGCGGCGTGCGCAGCTCGTGCGCGGCATCGTCGATCAGGCGGCGTTCGTGCTGACGGGCGTCGTCGAGCGAGGCGAGCATCATGTTGATGCTGCGGCCGAGGCTGACGAGTTCGGCGCCACCGGTCTCGGGAACGGGCAGTGTCGGATCCTGCCGGCGGGCGACCTCCTCCGCGGCGTCGCCGAGTCGCTTGACGGGCTTCAACGCCTTGCCGGCGACGACGAAGCCGATCCCACCACCGACCACGATGCCGGCGAGTCCGATGAACAGGAACGCGGCGACGAGGCTGCTGACAGTGCGGTCGATGTCGTCGATGGGTCGCGCCATCTGCACGGCGAGGTTGTTCGGTGCGGCAACGGTGGCGATGCGCAGGTGTTTCTCGTCAACGGTCCGATCGCGCAGCACCGACTGACTTGTGCCGGCAGCGACGGCGCGATCGACCTCGTCGACGTCGAAGGCCTCGACGTACTGGCGTCCGAACACCACGGTGCCGGCCGAGTTGATGACCTGGAATGCGCCGACCCCTCCTTGCAGTGATGCCTCACCGGGACGTGACCGCGGTGGGCCACCACGGTCGCGGTCGGGGCTGGTGAGGTTGCCGAAATTCGTGACGATGGGCGACTTGGCGATGCCTTCGGCGTCGGACTGGAGGCTGTTGTCGACCTCGGTGCGCAGACGCCAGCGCGTCACGGTGACGCCGACGACGGCGACGCCGAGTACGGCGAGCGCGGCCGCGACGGCCGCGGCGATGGTGAATCGGAGGCGGAGGGTCATGGCATCACGGAGGGGTTTCGCGCATGACGTAGCCGACGCCGCGCACGGTGTGGATGAGGCGGAGATCGTTGCCCGCCTCGGTCTTGCGCCGGAGGTAGCCGATGTAGACCTCGAGCGAGTTCGAGTTCGCCCCGAAGTCGTAGCCCCAGACCCGCTCGAAGATGACCTCGCGCGTGAGGACCTGGCGCGGATGCATGAGGAACAGCTCGAGGAGCGAGAACTCGGTGCGGGTCAGGTGCAGCTCGGTCTCGCCGCGGCGGACCTCACGGGTGATCGGGTTGAGCGAGAGGTCGTCGAACGTCAGGGTCTCGGCGTCGAGGTCGTCACCGAGGGCGGAGGTGCCGTGGCCGTTGGGGGTGCGGCGGCGCAGGAGCGCCCGGAGGCGGGCGAGCAGCTCTTCGAGGGCGAACGGCTTCATGAGGTAGTCGTCGGCGCCGGCGTCGAGTCCGGCGACGCGGTCGGTGACGCCGGTGCGAGCGGTGAGCAGCAGGATGGGGACGTCGTCACCCTTGGCCCGGATGAGCCGGCACGTCTCGAGGCCGTCGACACCGGGCATGCCGACGTCCATCACGATGACATCGGGCTGGTGCTCGGCGAGATGGCCGAGCGCGTCGCCGCCCGAGGCGAGGGTCACGACCTCGTAGCCGTCGAGTCCCAACGCGCGGGAGAGCGAATCACGGACCGATCGATCGTCGTCGACGACAAGAATGTTCACTGGCTCATTCTCACAGCAGAAGCTGAGAGCGAGGTGAGATTCACCCAGACGTCAGCTGACAGCGCGGGCCGGCGCCGCCGTCAGCAGACGTGGTCAGCAGGGCGTGGTCGGAACGTCGAGTGTGGTCGCCGCCGGCAGGCTGCGCGATCCGTCCTGGAAATGACTGACGGTGGTGAGGATGAGGTGCGCGCCCGCGGGAACGGTCTGCGGCGGCGTCACCGTCTCGGGCCTGAACCAGTCGCCGAGCTCGGTCGTCGTGCCGCCTTGCTCGAGGGTGACCTGGTAGTGATCGAGCTGGTCGAGGTCGCCTGGCCAGGCGAGCGTCAGTGATTGCTTTCCGTCGACGCAACTCACCGCGGCGGGCACGGGCCGTCGCTGTTCGTTGAGCTTGGCGGTGAAGGCGGTCAGCGACACCGCGCTGATGAGGGCGACGAGGATCATCAACACGACGAAGCCGAGGACCGCGTAGCGCAGGCCGTTGCCGCGGCGTCGGGTCGGCCCGGTCGCGTGGCGCAGCTTCGGGAGCGGGTCGGGCGGAGGATGCCATGCCGCGGGCTTGGTGATCGGCAGGATCTGGCTGGCGCCGATCGCGTCGGCGATCTGATGAGGGGTGAGCTGCACGGTCGCGCCGCCGATGAGGGTGGTGAGGGCGGCGGGCTCGGCGACTCGGACGCGGTCGATGAGCTGCGCAGGGCGGGCGAGTTGTGCGTCGGGGAGGCACACGACGGCCGACGCGGGGAGCTGGAGAATCTCGCCGATGGCGGTGGCCCGCTTCTCGGCGACCCTCATCGAGTCGCGCAGGTCGACGGATCCGTTGGTGAGTGTGCCGTCGACGTAGAGGTACTCGCCCTCACCCGCGACGCCGTCGACGAGCCACACGCCGGTGGGGCCGATGACGAGGTGTGTCGAGTCGGCGGATGTGGTCGGCGTCAGCTCCGCGACCGCGTGGCGGCTGCCGAGGGCGCGGAGGGCCGCGCCGATGCTGCTGTCGTCCATCCACTGTCCTTTGCTGGCGAGCCCGCTTCTGGCGGACCCTTTGATGGCCAGCCCCTTGCTGGCGGGTCCCATGCTTGTTTTCGACGGACGGGAACGCAAGAGGCGCCGCAGCCCGTGCGACCATAGGGCGATGAGCGGTGCGCACGATCTCGCCTGGCGTGCCGGCCGAAGTGCGCTGCGAGCCGTTCGAGCGGTCGTGTGGTGGCCGGGCGATGTGGCTCGCCGTCGCCGAGAGCCACTGGTGCCGCCCCGCCGTCTCGATTTCGTGGGACCGGGAGAGTTCGTGGCGGTCGGTCAGGGGCTGCTCGACGGGCTGGTCTTGTTCGCCGGATTGCGCCCAGATCAACGGGTGCTCGAAGTCGGGTGCGGGAACGGTCGATTGGCGGTTCCGCTCACGACGTTCCTGGCCGACGGCGGGTCGTACGTCGGCACTGATGTGGTGCGCAGCGGCATCCGGTGGTGCCGACGGGCCATCGCGTCGCGCTTCGCGAACTTCGAGTTCATGCACGTCGACGTGCGGCACCCGCTGTACCGGCCGCGTGGGCGAGGCGGCGAGGCGGCGAGCTTCCCGTTCGGCGACGACTCGTTCGACGTCGTGGTGCTGACGTCGGTGTTCACCCATCTGCTGCCGCAGGAAACGGTGGGGATGCTCGAGCAGGCGGCGCGGGTGTTGCGCAGCGGTGGGGTGCTGTTCTCGACGTGGTTCGTGCCGGATCTCGACGAGGTCGTGCCGGATGCGGACTACGCGTTCGAGCGGGTCGATGCGGTGCACGCCGTGGGCCGGCGTGACGTGCCGCACGCCCGGGTCGCGTACGACGAGGGGTGGGTTCGCGACCGGATGATCGAGGCGGGATTCGAGCGCGTCGACGAGATGCATCCGGGTGCCTGGCGCAACGCCGGAGGTGGGCCGCTGTACCACGACGCGTTCGTCGCGAGGATGCCTTCGGACGCCTGATCTTGTTGATTTCGCGGGAGCGCGAGACGAGGGTTGTAGGTATCCATTCGCGGCGTACGGGGAGGTCCGCCAATGTTCATTCAAGTCATCGAGGGATCAACGAAAGAGCCGGTCGCACTGCATCGTCAGTTGCAGAACTGGGAGCGCGATCTGATGCCGGAGGCGATCGGATATCTCGGGTCGGCGGGCGGTTGCACGGCCGACGGGGATTGCATCCTGATCGCCCGATTCGAGAGCAGGGAGGCGGCGAAGGCCAACAGCGAACGGCCTGAGCAGTCGGCGTGGTGGCGCGTCACCGAGGGGTTCTTCGACGGTCCCGTCACGTTCCACGACTCGGAGGACGTGGAGGTCATGACCCACGGCGCGATCGACGGTGCCCGCTTCATCCAGGTGATGGAGGGCCACGTCACCGATCGTGCGCGGATGGTCGCGCTCGAGCGCGAGGCCGACCCGATGCTGATCGAGGCCCGCCCCGATCTGCTGGGCGCGGTCACGGCCTACTTCGACGACGGCGAGTTCACCGAGGTCGCGTACTTCACGTCGGAGGAGGCGGCCCGCGAGGGCGAGCAGCGGGAACCCGACGGTGACGTCGCCGCGATGATGAACGAGTGGCAGCACGTCATGAAGGTCGAGCGCTATTTCGACATCACCGAGCCCTGGCTCGCCAGTAAGTAGGAGGCCTCGGCCGCCGATCGGCGCGATCGCGTCAACTCGCCCATTCATCGCGCCCCCGCGGGTGGGGCGTTGGCGGGGTGGTCGGGGTGGTTGGGTGGGACCATGGGTCGTCGTCCGGTGCCGTTGACGAGTGCCCAGCCGTGCAGTGTCTTCTTGTCGTGGTCGTGTTTGCAGAGCGGGTCGACGTTCGAGAGGCGGGTGACTTTGTCATCGGCGAACGGAACGCGGTGGTCGTTCTGGAGTCGTGCGGTGCGGTTGCAGCCTTCGACGGTGCAGACGGGTTGTGACCACAGGAGGGCGATTTGTTGGGCGGTGTTGGGTCCGCGTCCGAGGTGAGTGATGTTCGCGACGTCGCTGCCACGGGTGATGACGAGTTTGAGAATCGATTCGCCGAGTAATGCGCGGGCGGTGGCGACCGGGATGGGTCCGAGGCCGGCGATCTCACAGGTTTCGCCGGTTTCGACGACGCCGCGGAGTAGGGCGGTGTAGTCGACGCGGATGAGGGCGAGGTGTCGCAGGTTCTCGCGCCGCGGCGTTCTCGTATCGCCGGAGGTGGGCGTGGGCTGGGGGTTGGCCATGGTCATGAGGGCGTCGAAGCCGTATTGGTCGCGGGTCAGGTGCTGACCTGCCTTGCGGCCTTGTTCGAATTGTTCGTTGAGGCGACGGTTCCATTCGACTTCGAATCCGGCTCCATCGCCGGTGGTGCCGCGGGCGGTCAGGTTCCATGCGCCGTCGCGGCCGACCCAGGTGCGGCAACGCCGTTCGCGGTGGATTCGTTTCGTCTTCTCGTCTTGGTCTTCGCGTTCGGCTTTGCGCCGAGCAGCTTCGTCACGCAGATTCTTCAACGATTCGCGCTTCGCGCGTTTGATCAGGTCGGTTTCGGCGTCGGGGTTGACCGATGCCGCATCTGTGATCGCGTCGGCTTGTTCGGGCGAGAGGGTGCCTGCTCGCAACGCGTCGGCAGTGTCGCGGAGCTTGCCCAAGCGTTGTGAGGTGCCGAGGTCACCGCGAGCGCGGCCTGTGCCGCAGCCTTGTTTCGATGCCAGCCAGTCGGCGGGTGACGCGAAGCCTTCGCGACGCCAGCGTTCGGACTCGGCTGCTTTCGCTGAGAGCAACACGCGCCCGGCGGCGGCGCGGCGTTCGAGTTCGATGAACAGCTCGAGCAGTGGTGGCACGTGTGAGGTGGCCAGGTCGGCGGGGTGGAGGTGTTCGAGGACTTCGGACAACCCCGCGAGCAACACGCCGAGCTCACGCCGCAGATCGTGTGTCGAACTGGTGTTCGGGTGCATGAGATCACCCTACAGATGACCGCTGACACCGAAACTGCTCGAAATGGGAACCGACTGACGAGCCTCAGCCGCCGGAGTTGCGGCCCTGCATGCAGATGTCGTAATTCGCCTGGCGATCACCGTCGCCGGCGTCGGCCTGCTGCTTGGCGATGCGGTCACAGTCGGCGCCCGGGCCGCTGCTTCCGCAGGCTGTCGGCGTCAGGACCGAGAGGGCCAACAGTGCCGTGAGCATCGTTCTCCGCATCTCGACCTCCGATCAGCTCGCCGCCTTCATCGTACGGGTCGAACGCGCTCGTCCACCGCCATCGTCACGACTCCGCAGGGGGCGGCTGGCCGGGCGCCGCGCCGGAGGATCAGGCGAACTCGGGCATGACGTCGCGCACGAACGCCTCGACCTGGGCGGCCCCGGCCGCGGGCCAGCCGCACACGAGGTAGCCGACGCCGGCGTCGCGCCACTTCGCCGTGTGCTTGCGAGCGGTGTCGAGGTCGTCGAGCGACAACGAGCCGGCACGCATGATCGCCGAAGGGTCGCGGCCGGCCTCGATCGCGAGCTCGTCGACGCGGGCGCTCGCCTCGTGCAAGGAATTGGGTGTTCCCCACGCGTGCCACACGTCGGCATATCGCGCCACTAGCGGCAGCGTTCGACGCGGGCCGGTCCCACCGATCCATATGGGCGGATGGGGGTGCTGCACCGGCAGCGGTCGCATTTGCGCGCTCTGTAGGGACACTCGTCGACCCTCGTAGGACACGACCTCGCCGCTGAACAGCCGGGTCATGATCTCGAGGGTGTCCTGCAGCAGATCGAAGCGCTCCGCCGTGGATGGGAACGGGACGCCGAGTTCGAGGTGCTCCTTGTCGAACCAGGCTGCACCGAGCGAAAGTTCGAGGCGCCCGTGCGACGCATGATCGATGGTGAGCGCCTGTGCAGCGAAGATCGAGGGGTAGCGATAGGTGACCCCGGTGACCAGCAGTCCGAGCCGAATGCGCGATGTCTGTCCGGCAAGAGCCGCCAGGGTCGTCACGCCATCGAAGCACTCGCCGGGCCCTTCGCCGTACATCGGCTGGAAGTGGTCGAAACCCCATGCGCCGTCGAAGCCGAGTTCCTCGGCGAGTTCGACGCGCCGCACGACCTCGTCCCATGGCATGCGTTGCTGAGCAATGTCGAGTCCGAATCGCATACCCGGCAACCTACCCGTGCCAGCTCACCGACCGACCCCCCCAATTCCTCGCATCGGAGTTGGGTGCTACCGCCTCGGCGTGGGGCGGTAGTAGTCGTGGACCTTGGCTACTTCGCCGGACCAGAACACCAACCTCGCGTCAGCATCGGCGGCGGAAGGCAACAGGCCGTAGCTCCCGGCGAGACGGTAGAAGCCGCCGCCGGCGTCGTTCTCGTTGAGGTAGATCACGATCGCTGAGATCATCAGGCCCGACGTCGGACGATTCGACTCAACGATGTGACACAGCAACCGTCCCATCGCTGCCCGCTCTCTGTCGTGAGCGAAGTCGAACGCCTTGGCCGAAGTCCGTTGTTCGAGGACCGAGTTCATCTCCGTGTAGGTCGTCGTGCGCTGCATCCGGGCTTGCTCTTCGAGAAAGGCGAGGCCCGCGTGCGTGAGTTCGTCCCACTGGTCCTTCGTGCGCCTGTAGTTCGAGGAGGATTTGGGTGGCACCGACAGAGCCTACGGGTTACTCGAAAACGAGACAGGCCCCGGGTTTCTCCGGGGCCTGCAATCACTGACTGGTTTGACGTGCGCCCCCTGGGACTTGAACCCAGAACCTGCGGATTAAGAGTCCGTTGCTCTGCCAATTGAGCTAGAGGCGCGATGTGGAGTGGCCGACTATATCGTTCGCCGGCCGAGTGGCTGAAAGCCACCCGGCCCGACGTTCGAGGGGTGAGTGAGGGGTCTCGAACCCCCGGCCTCCAGTGCCACAGACTGGCGCTCTAACCAACTGAGCTACACCCACCAAGAGCCGGTGAGCTTAGCGGTTGACCTCTCCGCCACCGAACTCGGTTCCGCCCTCCACCACGCCTGTGAACACGGCACCCGCCTACGCTGTTCCGACTCGCCTCCGTAGCTCAGTTGGATAGAGCAGGGGACTTCTAATCCCAAGGTCGCAGGTTCGATTCCTGCCGGAGGCGCCACGGTCCCGGACCTCCGGTCGCCGATCGCCGAGCCCACTCGACAGGACGACACATGGCCGACTCGAAGCCCGCTCCGTACAGCCTCTCGATGACCAACACGCCGTCCGTGGGCTTCGCTCGGCCGGCGTCGAGCAAGCTGACGTGCCAGTTCTGCCGCGGGTTCCCGGCACGCAGCGTCGAGTTCGCGACCATCACCGGATTCCTCATCTGGTGTCGACGCCGGAGCTGGTCGGGAATCCTCTGCAAGGAGTGCGGCCTCTCGCGGGCTCGCCTCGCGCTCTCGCACAACGCCGCATTTGGATGGTTGGGCCTGCCCTGCTTCGCGCTCAACCTCATCGCCATCATCCAGAACGCGTCGGTGTCGTCCAAGCTCCGCGCCCTCGATGCGCCACAGCCACGCGACCGCCGCGGCGCGTTGCCGATGGGCCTCCCTGCGTTGCTCCGTCCGCGATTCATCGTGCCGTGGGGGATCTACGGCCTCGCCGCCGGTCTCACCTGGTACCTCCCCGCGCACATCTCGCCGAATCAGGTCGAGGTCGGCATGTGCTTCCTGAAGTTCGAGGACAAGCCGCCTACCTGAACCAGGTCGACTGCACCGATCCGCACGACGGACAGATCGCCGGTATCGACAAGGGCGGGGCCACCCGCGAACTCATCGCGCAAGTCGAGAAGGCGTTTCCCGGAACGCGATCCGCGAGTCCCACCACCGCAGACCCCAGAAAGGGCTGCCGGCACATCGTCCGCGCCTTCCTGGGTGACCACCTCGACGACAGCGACTTCCCCCAGCACATGACCATCGAGCCGATCGTCATCACCGACCGCGACGGTACGCCGCGAGGCGGCGACATCTACTGCGCGATCCGCGCACCGAGCGGAACGCAATTCCACAAGTCCTACGCGCCGCCCGGCACACCACACACGCTCAAGTGAGGGGAGATCCCATGCGATCGACACGACGCACCCATCGGTCCCTGTTCGCCGCGCTCGTCACCGTGGTCGCGGTCACGGCGTGCACGCCCGCGCCGCCGATGCCGGTGTGGACGCCGACGATCGAGGCGTGGAACGCCACATCCGGTCACGAAGTCGAGCGCCCGCTGGCGTCGACCTCGAACCAGTGGTTCGCGGTCGTCGAGGAGTCGCCCACGATCGGTGTCGGCGCGACTTCGACGAACCTGCTCGTGTACCCGCGCACCGGCGCCGACGGCGCTCCGGCCGCCACGCCGAGCCAGACCATTCCGCTCGAGGACAACGTCGCGAACATCTCGATGAGCGACCACATCATCGCCATCCGCAGCCGCGACTACCTCGCGAATCTCGACACTGTTCACCTCTACGGCCTCGACCCGACCACGCACCTCTGGTCCGAATCGCTCGCGCTGCCGCGCGGTCTCGACACCAACGCCATCGTCGTCATCGACGTGACCGACACCGCACTCGCGCTCGGCAACATTCCGAGTCCGATGGCGACCGGCGACGGCTCGGTTCTCGTCTACCCACTCACGGTGTCGCCCACGACTGGAGCGATCTCGGGCTCGTCCGTCACCGCAGCGGCCCTGAGCCCCGACCCCACATGGTCGGCCAGCGACCGTCAGGGCTTCGGGCGCGTCGTGTCGATCGAGGGTGACTGGCTCGCCGTCTCGGGCGGCACCGACCACGTTGCCGCGTACCACCGCACCGCGCCCACGACCTGGGCGCCCGATCTCGTCATGACCAACCCGCTCGCGCCGGGCAGCGACGGCCGCTTCGGACGATCCCTCTCGATCGACGCCTCCGCTGTCACGCCGCGACTGCTCGTCGGCACGCAAGGCGGATTCTCGACGTTCGGCGGATCGCCGACCGCCGGTCGCGTCGAGCTCCTCACCCGCGGACCCTCCGGCGGATGGTCGCTCTCGCAGACCATCTCGCCCCGTGCCGGCAGCGCCCTCGGCGGATTCGCGCTCGGCATCGAGGTCGCTCTCGATCACGACCGCGCGGTCGTCGGCTACTACTGGGCACAGGTCGCCGGCGCTGGCGGCGTCACGCTGATGGACGACTACCGCCTCGAGGTCTGGAACCTCACGCCCGCCCCGGTCTTCGAAGCCGAGCTCTCGATGCTGGCCCCTCACGGTGGCCCGCTCGCCGGCGAGACCGCGACCGCTCCGGTCGGTGTGCGACTCGCCGGCTCGCACCTCTCGGTCGTGAGCTGGGACATCTTCGGATCGAACCCCAGCCACTTCTCCGCGCTCAGCTGGGATCGTCATCCCTCGTCGTAGCCACCGAGCCGCCGCAACGGCGCGACAATCGCGTCATGTGCAGGAACATCACCACGCTGCGCGGCCTCGAGCCGCAGGCCACCGCCGAAGAGATCGAGGCCGCGTCGCGGCAGTACGTCCGCAAGGTCAGCGGCGTGCAGTCGACGTCACCACTCACTGAGGCAGCGTTCGAGCTGGCCGTGCGTCGCGTCACCGAGGCGACGACCGACCTGCTGACCTCGTTGCCACCCCGGCGCAATCCTCCGACGACCGTGCCGCCACTTCGGCGACTCCGCGCCGCCGAGCTATGACGCGTTCCTGACGCGCTACTTGACGCCCGGCGCCAATTTCGTCGACGCCGGCGTCGGCTGCGACGGTGGGTTCACCACGTACATGCGTTGCTCGGTGATCAAGCCCTGCAGCAACGATTCCGACGCCTTGCCCTCGGGAATGCCCAACTGTTTCCACTTCGCGTGCGCCACCGGGTTGATCGTGCCCTCCGTCTCGATGCCGGCGTGCGAGCAACTCGTGTCCGCGACGATCCACCCGTAGTCGCGCAACGCCACCGCGAACACCCGCGCTGTCTCGCGAAGTGCGCCCTGATAGCCGCGACTGTCGAGCCACTTCGCGATGTCGCCATCGCTGATGTCGAGCGCGAATCGCATGCCCTCGGGCACCGTCTTCGACCGATCCTGCGACGTCGCCGTCATCGTCCTCTGTCCGCAGGGCGACGGCCCGTCGGTCCACTCGAGCCGCGTCGCGGGATCCACGTAGAAGCCGCACGTCGTGCCCGCCGCAGGTGTCGACCGTTGCGACGCGGTGCACTCGGGACCGAACATCGTGCCGAACATGATCATCCCCAACGCGTGTCGGATCGAGCCGCTCGCGACCTCGTCAGCCCTGGTGATGAGCGCCAACTTCTGCAGGCCCATTCCCCTGGCCATGAAGCCGCCCTCGTACTTGCGGTAGTCGGCCGGCCGGCCCTGCGCGTCGGGGATGAGGAACGCTGATCCGACGCACAGGTTGCCGGGTCGCCACCCGTTGCCGAGGCAGTCGCTGAAGTTCGCCTTCTGCACCAGCCACAGCTCGTAGTCGCGCCCAGTGTCGGGATCGATGATCAGCATCGACTGGTCATTGCCGATCGCCGGTTGCCACGCGTCGTTCCACGGAACCAATCCGTCGGCCGGCAGCACCGATCCGAATCCGTGGGCCGACGTGACGATCTTGACCTTCCCGGTCGAATCCCGCGCGTCGTAGATCGGGATCGAGTAGTCGCGGAAACTCGTCACGACCTGACCGCGCTGCGATGGGTTGTCCCACCACAGGCGGCTCGCGTAGTTCCACCAGTGCTCGACGTACGGTGAGAGCGCCGTCGACCTCCCCAGCCGGGACGCCGGAAGGTTCCACGCCGCATTCGGTCCGAAGAACGGATCGACGGAATTCTTGGCCGGCAGGGTCACCTGCGGCAGGCTCACATCGGACCCGGCGCCTCCGCCGGTGTGGGTGATCTTCTGCACGACCGCGACGCCGCCCACGACGACCAGCACGAACACGACGACGATCCCCGCGACGAGGGAAACCATCTTCGACCGGCGACGCACCGTGACGACGATACCGGTCAGCGCATGTGGGAGAGTTCGCGACATGGTGACCTCACAGGTCGGCCCTCCGTCGATGGGCCGCCAGGCCAGCGTGTACGACCAGGTCGGTGGCATGCCGTTCTTCGAGCAGCTCGTCGAGCGCTTCTACGTGCACGTGGTCGACGACCCGCCGCTGCTGGCTCACTATCCCGAACCCGACGACCTCGGCCCTGCCCGCCGACGCCTCCATCTCTTCCTCGCGCAGTACTTCGGCGGCCCGACCACCTATTCCGACGAGCGCGGACCCCCGCGTCTGCGCCAGCGACACTTTCCGTTCGTCGTCGACAGTGACGCCCGCGACCGCTGGCTCCGCGCGATGCGCGCCGCGCTCGACGACGTCGCGCCACCCCCGCAGGCCGAGGCCGCGATGTGGGAGTACTTCTGCATGGCCGCGCCGGCGATGCAGAACACCGACGAATCCTGATCCCTCAGGCCTCGACGAGCTCGGACTGTTGCGCGACCTGCCGGCGGTGCATCACCCAGTCCCAGAGGGCGAGGATTCCGAACGCGGCGAGTACCGACATCTCAGGCACGATCGGCACGCGGAACCGCGCCTTCATCTCGGGTCCGGCGGAGATCAGGAAGTAGTACGTGGCCGGCAGCACCAGCACCGTCAGCACGCTCCACTTCCGGTCGCGGATCAGCGGCACGAGGCCGAACGTGACCAGCGCGTACATGAGCAGCATCCCGCCGACCGTCGTCAGCAACAGCACTGGGTGGAGCCACGAGCTGAGCGTCGGCGGCATCGCGTGTGGCGCCTCGATCCAGGGATACGCCGCGCCGGCGAGTCCGGCACGTAGCCCGGCCACCGCTGACAGCAGCCAGCCCTTGGGATGGCGGAGCAGCAGTGTGCGCCCCTCGTCGCTGCGGAACTCGCTGCGCTTCGCGAAGTTCGGCTCGCTCAACTGCTTCGCATACGTCGCGTCGAGCTCAGCCTGTGCCGTCGGCAGCGAGATGCCCTTCTCGCGTGCGATCGCGTCGGCGGCGCGCAGACCGAACGTGTTCGTGCCCTCGATCGTCGAATAGATCGAGACGCCCGACACGTGATGATTGCGGGCGACCCACACGCCGACCGGCACCAGCGCCGTCGCGGCAAACGCTGCGGCGAGAAGGAACGACCGCCCCGTCGGATGCGTGACCAGATAGAGGATGACCAGCACAGGTGCCAGATAGATCGTCGTCGGACGAACGAGCGTCGACACGCTCAACGCCGCGCCGGTCGCGGCCGCCATCGCGAACGTGGGCGACCGCACCAACCTCGCGCCGAAGTAGAGGAACGCGACGAAACACGCGGCGAACAGCGTCTCGGTCAGGACCAGGTAGCTGTACGCGACCGACACTGGTTCGACCGCCACAAGGAACGCCGCGACGAGCCACAACGCGGGCCGGGCCGGGGCGAGCTCACGGGCGAGAAGGAACGTCAGCAGCACCGTGAGGACGCCGCCGATGAACGCGTTGGCGATGACGGCCGCGTAGGCGTTGCCGGTGCCCGCCGTCGTGATCCACAGGAAGATCGGATAGCCCGGTGTGCGGTCGAGCGAGTCGTCGACCACCGTGCCCTTCGGCGACCACAACGACGCGGGCATCGTCTTGGTGATGTTGCGGTAGCTCGCCGAGTCGTGCGTCGTGAAGTGGTCGGGGCCACCGCCGAACGGCACCAGCACGAGTCGGATCGTCAGGCCGACCGCGATGATCAGCAGGAGCGCCCATCGTCGAGACTCGCGGGATTCCACTGCGACGCCACCCCCGTCGATCTCGAATCCTCGATGATACGGCCCCCTCCACGCATCCGGCGGGAATCGGCGAGCTGGTGGGGGTTGTTCAACGAACGTTCACTTGGCTAGAGTGCGGACATCACTTCACACCCACGGGGGGTAGGCAATGACTGTCGTTGATGCAACGGGCTCGATCGACCTCGACACGATCGATTTCTGCGACCCCACCACGTATGACCACCCCTGGGCGGTCTACAAGGCGGCCCGCGACCTCGACCACCTCCACTACGACGCGAAGAACGACCTCTACATCGCGGCGCGTCACGAGGACGTCTTCCTGATGAGCCGTGAGAGCGAGCGCTACTGCTCGCGCTTCGGCGTGCGGCCGGTCATCGCCGGCGACATGTCGATCATCACCCTCGACGGCGACGAGCACGTCCGCACGCGGCGCCTCATCAACGCCGGGTTCACACCCCGACGGGTGCGCGACATGATGCCGCACGTCCGCGATCTGACCAACGAGATCATCGACGGCATCGCCGAGGTCGGCCACATCGACTTCGTGGAGCAGTTCGCGATCCACGTGCCGCTCATCATCATCTGCGAGCTCATGGGCCTGAACCCCGAGCAGCGCATGAGCATGTACCGCTGGTCAGAGAACATGATGGCCGGCGACGGTCACTCGGCCGCCGACGACCCGGTGCTGCACTCGGCCGCCGTGGCCTTCGGCGAGTTCGCCGAGATGTGTCTCGCACTGATCGCCGAGCGTCGCGAAAACCCTGAGGACGATCTGATCTCGGTGCTCACGCAGGCGTACGACGACGGCGATCTCGCCAAGGAGCACAAGGCGTACCAGGGCGTCGACGAAGAAACGATCGCGCTGCTCCAGGAGACCCACGGCTCCCTCAACGACGATGAGCTGTTCGCGTTTCTCGCGGTGCTGCTCGTCGCCGGCAACGAGACGACTCGTAACGCGATCTCGGGTGGCCTGTTGGCGCTGAGCATGTTCCCCGACCAGAAGAAGTTGCTGCTCGACAATCTCGACATCGATGACTTCATGGACTCCGCCGTCGACGAGATCGTCCGATACGTCTCGCCAGTGCTGAACTTCACCCGAACGGTCACCGAGGACCACGAGTATCGGGGCACGAAGCTCAAGAAGGGCGACCGTGTGCTGCTCATGTACCCATCGGCCAACCGCGACGACCGCGTGTTCGACCGTCCCGACGACCTCGACCTGATGCGCGACCCGAACCCGCACCTCGCGTTCGGCATCGGCCCGCACTTCTGTCTCGGCGCGAACCTCGCTCGCATGGAGGTCAAGCTCGTCTTCCAGGAGCTGCTCAAGCGCCTGCCCGACATCATGATCGACGACAACGCGCCGTTCGCCCGCGGCGACTCGTCGCTCGTGCTCGCCATCCAGCATCTGCCGGCGACCTTCACCGGCTGCCCGGTCGCACACTGAGCACGGCGGGAGATCCGCCGAGCCCCATGTCGGTCACGCCGGTTCGCCCGAATCAACGCGAGCGGATCCTCGACGCGGCCCTCCGGCTGATGTCCGAGCACGGTTCGGCCAAGACGTCGATGCGGCAGCTTGCGCGCGACTGCGGGCTGAACGTCGCCGCGCTCTATCACTACTTCGAATCGAAGGATGCACTGCTCGCGGCCGTCATCGACGAGCGGCAGTACGGCGCGCGCCTCGCGGAGGTCCCCGAGATCCCTGCCGACATCTCGCCGGCCGAGCGACTCGAACTGATCTACCGCACCGTCTGGGAGGGCGCGCTGGCCGAAGAACCGATCTGGCGACTGCTCCTCGGTGAGGGACTGCGACGCGAGGCCGCGGTGCTGCCAGTCGGCCGGGGGTTGCTCGACGTGATCCGGCCAGGCCTGACGGCCTGGATCGAGGTCGCGATCCCCGAGGTCGTCGCCCCGCCCTCGAGCGTCGCCGATCTCATCTTCGGCCAACTCTTCGCCGGCTTCGTCCGCCACATCTTCGATCCCGATCTCGACGTCGGCATCATCGAGCGCGAGAGTGCTGCGGCGTTGATCGCCGCACTGTTCGCACCGTCCGCGCTGCGCTGACCCGGACGTCGGCCGCCCGGGAGTGTCTACGCTTCCAGCCTGATCGAGGAGGGGGCCACGATGGCGACGGGCGGTGTGGCTCAGTTCGAGGCGGAGATCCGCTGGACGACGCACGGGGTGGCGCACGTCCGCGCCGCCGACTGGGGCGGTCTCGGGTTCGGGCAGGGGTTCGCCTGCGCCCGCGACAACCTGCCGACCCTCGCCGATCAGATCGTGAAGGTGCGCGGCGAGCGTGCCCGCTGGTTCGGCGCCGGGCACCTCGACTCGAACACGTCGTCCGACTTCGGCTACCTCGCCCTCGACCTGACCTCGCGAGCCGAGACCCTCCGCACGGCCCAGCCCGAGTACATCGCACGCATGGTCAGCGGCTACGTGGCCGGCTACAACGCCGCGCTCGGCGAGGCACAGTCGGCCGGGTCGCTGCCGGCGTGGTGTGCCGAGGCCGAATGGGTGCGACCCATCGAAGAGCTCGATCTCTACCGCTACCTCGTCGACGTCGCCTTGATGGCGAGCGGACGCAACCTCGCCGAGATCATCGGGCGCGCCGAGGCGCCCGGACCCGACGGACCGGCAGCGCCGTCGCCCATGGAAGCGCTCGGCGGCAACTCGCTCGCCAGCAACGGCTGGGCGCTCGGGCGTGACATGACTGCGTCGGGCCACGGGATCGTCATGGCGAACCCGCACTTCCCCTGGTTCGGCGAGGCGCGACTCTGGGAGTGCCACCTCACGATCCCGGGCGAGATCGACGTGTACGGCGTGTCGCTGCTCGGCACGCCGGGCGTGCAGATGGGATTCACCGACGGGGTCGCCTGGTCGCACACGTTCTCGGTCGGCCACCGCTTCACGCTCTACCGGCTCGACCTCGTCGCCGGCGACGCCACGAGCTACCGATACGGCGACGACCAACGCGCGATGACTTCGCGCGAGCAGGCGATCGACGTGCGCAGTGACGACGGTTCGACGTCTCGCGTCGAGCGCACGATGTGGAGCAGCCACTACGGCCCGATGGTGAACATGCCGCTCCTCGGTTGGGATCTCGAGACGTCGTTCACCTACCGCGATGCGAACATCGACAACACCGCGGTGCTGCAGCAGTTCCTCGGTATGGGTCGCGCACACGATCTCGACGAGTTCCGCAACGTCTACCGCGAGGTGAAGGGCCTGCCCTGGGTCAACACGCAGGCGGCGGATCGCAGCGGCCGCGTCTGGTACACCGACGCATCGGCGACTCCGAAACTGAGCGATGAAGCAAAGTCGAGGTTCGTCGACCGGCTCGCGATGGACCCGATCGCGGCCTTGCTCCACGAGAACCGCGTGGCGCTGCTCGACGGCAGTGATCCTCGCGACGAATGGGTCGACGTGGCGGGCGCCCGGTCATCCGGTCTCGAACCGCCCGAGGCGCTTCCACAGCTCGAGCGGACCGACTACGTGCTCAACGCGAACGACTCGCACTGGATCGCGAACCCGGCAGCGCCCTTGGAGGGGTACTCGCCGCTCGGTGGCCTCGAGCGCACCGCGTTGCACCTGCGAACTCGACAGAACCTGGCGACCGTCGCCGCGCTCGCTGCGCGCGGCGACGTGACCACCAGCGACGTGATCGACGCGGTGCTCAGCAACGAGTGCCTCAGCGCGGAGTTGTTGCTCGAGGCGGTGGTGGCGCGTTGTCGCGCCGCGGGCAGCATCACCTACGCGGGCGTGGAGGTCGACCTGGGCCCCGCGACGAAAGTGCTCGACTCGTGGGACGGCCGCGCCGATCTCGATTCGGTCGGCACCGTGCTGTGGCGCGAGACGATCCGCACGTTCACCGCGAACGACCTCCTCTCGAGCGGTCCGCTGTTCGCGATCCCGTTCGACGCCCACGATCCGGTCGGCACGCCACGCGACCTGACGCCGTCTCCCGAGCGCGGCATCGACCCGGCCGTCGCCGCGGTGGCTGCCGCGCTGAAGGTCATGCGAGCCGCCGGAGTCGCGATCGACGCGCCGCTCGGCGATGCCCAGTGGGCGGCGCGCGGCGACGTGCGCGTCGCGGTGCACGGTGGCATCGAGGTCGACGGCATCCTCAACGTCCTCGCACCCGCTGCTGCGCTCGGCGCGGGGCTGCCGGTCGACTCCCTCGAGCCACGCCCGCCCCCTCCACCCGGGGTGCCCGGTCGGCCCGGACTCAGCGAGGGTGGCTACCAGGTCGACTACGGCACGAGCTTCCTCATGGCGGTCGAGCTCACCGACGATGGTCCTGTCGGCATCGGGTTGCTGTCGTACGGACAGTCGGGCGATCCGGCGTCGCCGCACCACCGCGACGGCACGGACGCGTTCGCCGCGAAGCAGGTGCGGCCGTTGTTGTTCACCGACGCGGCGATTGCGGCCGACCCGAACCTCGTCAGTCGCACGGTGACGGGATAGGGCTTGAAACGGGTCCGGACGCGACATGTGCCACCCGGGTTGACCGGGTGGCACATGTTCGTCGTCGATCCCGTCGAGAGACGGGCGAGCGTCCTCGGAGTTGACGTATCTAGCGGCTGATCATCACCACTTGGTGAGTGTCGCACCGGTCGATGCGAACGTCCCCGTGCAGTTCGCTGGCGTCGCGGTGGTGCCGTAGGTGACGATACCGGCGGCGGTCGTGGCGATGAGGAAGCAGGTGCCCGAGTCGCTCTTCACGGCTCCGGCCCAGCCGCTCGCGGTCGCGCTGACCGAAATGGTCTTCGGAGCCGACGAGACCACGGCAGTGGCGACGTAGGCGAGTGAGCCCTCGGCGGTCGTCAGCGCGGCGCTGTCGGCAGCGGCGAACGACTGCGAGTCGGTGAACACGACATTGGCCGCGGTCAGTGCGGTACGGAGCGCCGACTTGGCCGCGCCGTCCTGGCTCCTGCTGCGAGCACCGAGGAAGGTCGGGATCGCGAGCGTGAGCAAGATACCGATGATGAGCACGACAACCATGAGTTCGATGAGGGTGAAACCACCCTGACCTCGGTTGCGATTCTGGGTTGAAGCAGGCATTGGTCCTCCGGGACGCCGTAGTGATTGTTCACTGGTGTTGGTCGTCGGCCAGGGTGAGGGCGCCTACCTGGGAGTGGGCGAGACCTGACCTCGATCGACTCCCTACCCGTCGGCTGTCGGCGGCGGCACTTGAGCATCCGCGCTGACAAAACTTCTCGATTGCCTCGGGCCTGCTGGCGCTCGATCGGGCATTCAGCCCGATCTCGCTGGCAACCCTCGGCGTTCGCGGCGAATGGGCTGAAATGCGCAGCGCTATTTCACGAGGGAGATGAGCTTGAACATCGGCATGTAGACGGCGAGCAACATGCCGCCGACGGTGATGCCCATGACCGTGATCAGCAGCGGCTCGAGCAGCGATGTCAGCGAATCGATGGTCGTGTTGACCTCCTGCTCGTGCATCTCGGCGACGTTCTCGAGCAACTCGTCGAGCGCCCCGGTCTCCTCGCCGACGAGGACCATCTGGACGACGATCGGATCGAACACGCCGGCCGCTTCCATGGCGTAGGCAAGGCTCTGTCCACCGCTCACGGCCGCGGCGACGTCCATTGCGGAGTCGTGAATGACCCGGTTGTTCGCGGTGGTCGCGGCGATCTGCAGCCCTTGCACCATCGGCACGCCGGTGTGGGTGAGCACCGCGAGGCTCCTGCTGAACCGGGCCTGCGAGGCGATCGTCACCATCTTGCCGAGCACCGGCATGCGCAGCTTGATGCGGTCGACCTTCAGGCGTCCGTCGGGCGTCTTCTTGTAGCGCTTGAACCACACCACCGCGCCGATGACGATCGCCATCACAATCGGGAAATAGCTCACCAGCGTGTTGGAGACGGCCATGAGGATCTGGGTCGGGAGCGGCAATCCGCCGTGGAGA
Source organism: Acidimicrobiaceae bacterium (assembly GCA_043734285.1). GTDB lineage: Bacteria > Actinomycetota > Acidimicrobiia > Acidimicrobiales > Microtrichaceae > JAYTFP01. Next base: position 11,964 of record JAYTFP010000332.1, on the reverse strand, counting down.
CCGGCGAAGATGTCGGCGAGCGACGGGACGAGCAAGGTGAGCATCGCCAGGACCGCGAAGGCAATGAGCACGGCGACCGCGGCCGGATAGGCCATGGCGCTGCGAATCTTGCGACGCAGTCGGGCGACGCTCTCGCACGCAATGGCGAGCTGGTCGAGGACGGCATCGAGAGTGCCGGACGACTCTCCGGCGCGGATCATCGAGATGTAGAACTCGTTGAAGGCCTGCGGCTGACGCTCCATGGCCTCGGAGAGTTGGCTGCCTTTCTGGATGTCGGCGACCGCCTGTTCGAGCGCCCGCTTGAGACCGAGTTCCTCGCACTGCCGGCTGAGCACTTCGAGGCACCGCACGATCGGGGTGCCGGCGGCGATCATCGTGGCGAACTGCCGGCTGTAGACAGCGAGGGCGTCGGCCCGCTTGCCGCCCCTGCCGGGCCTGCGACGCTCCTGCGCGAAGAAGTTGGTCGAGCTGGCGCCGATGGACACCGGTCGAAGTCCCATCGCACGGATCCGCGCCACGACCGACTCGCGGTTCTCGCAAACGACGGTGCCCTTCTGGATGACACCACTGGTGTCGACGGCGCGAAAGGCATAGCTGTTGTGCGCCATGTCCTGCTCATCGGCGGGAATCGGCGTGGAATGAGGCGTCAACCGGCGAGACCGCGGTCCGGAGACCTCAATGCACGGCGCTGCTGACCGATTGGGAGGGGTGAACGACGGAGAGAAGAAGCCGGGAGCGGCGGTCAGCACGCGCCGTCGCCTCGGTGACATCCTCGTCGACAACGAGGCGATCACCGTCGAACAGCTGAACATGGTGCTCGCGCGGCAGCAGACGAAGGGCGCGCGACTCGGCGAGATCCTCCTCGAGCTCGGCATCGTGAATGCGATCGAACTGCTTCGAGCGCTGGCCGACCAGTTCGGTCTCGAGTTCATCGACCTCGCTGCGATCGAGATCGACCAGGAACTCGTGCAGCGGGTGCCCGCGGCGTTGGCGAGCCGTCACCGTGCCGTGCCCGTGATGCGCGAGGGCGATCATGTGATCGTCGCCATGGCGAACCCGTCCGACGTTGTTGCGCTCGACGACATCCGCTCGATCGTCCGTGCGCCGGTTCGTCCGGTGATGGCCGACTCGGGCCAGATCGGCGACCTGATCGCCACGATCAACCAGGGCAATGAGCAGGTCCGCGCCGCGATCCGTTCCGCCGTCGCCGAGAGCGCCGATGCGAACGCCGAGCCCGAGGTCACGATGGCTTCGATCGGGGTCGACGACGCACCGATCGTGCGATTCGTCGAGCTGATGATCGGCAAGGCCGTCGGTGAGCGGGCATCGGACATCCACATCGAACCGTCGAACCTGGGCCTGCGCGTGCGGTACCGCATCGACGGTGTGCTGCATGAGGTCATGCATCCGCCCAAGTCGCTGCACTCGAGCATCGTCAGCCGCATCAAGGTGATGGCGGCGATCGACATCGCCGAGAAGCGCATCCCGCAGGATGGCCGTGTGTCGATGAACGTCGGCGGACGTGCGATCGATCTGCGTGTCGCCACCGTGCCGACCGTCTACGGCGAAGCGATCGTGATGCGCATCCTGCGTCGCGACGACGGGCTGGGGCGCATCGCGGACCTGGGCATGGACCCCGGACAGCTCGAGCGGTTCGAGGCGTCGTACGCGAGGAGCTGGGGGATCGTGCTCGTCACGGGACCGACGGGTTCGGGCAAGACGACGACGCTCTACAGCGTGCTCAAAGAGATCAACCAGCCGACGCGCAACATCATGACCGTGGAGGATCCCGTCGAGTACCGACTCGAGGGCATCAAGCAGATCCAGGTCAACAACCGCGCCGGGCTCACGTTCGCGACCGCCCTGCGATCGATGATGCGCGCCGACCCCGACGTCGTGCTGGTCGGCGAGATCCGTGACAAGGAGACCGCGACGATCGCGGTCGAGGCGTCGCTGACCGGCCACCTCGTGCTCGCGTCACTCCACACGAACGACGCTTCGTCGACGCCGGCCCGCCTCATCGAGATGGGCGTCGAGCCCTATCTGGTGGTGTCGGGTCTGCGCGGCATCATGGCGCAACGGCTCGCCCGCCGGCTCTGCGACAAGTGTCGCCGATTCGATCCGATGCCGAGCGACCTGGCGATCGCCGCGGGCGTCCCCGAGTCGATGCTCGATGACGATGGCGTGTTCGCCCGCTACAGCGCGGTCGGATGCCCGAACTGCTCGAACACCGGCTACCGCGGCCGGTTCTCGGTCAACGAGTTCCTCGAGGTCAACGAGGCGATCTGCCAGCTCATCCTCGAACGCCAGCCCGCTCGCGTCGTGGAGCGCGAAGCGGTCGCGGCCGGCATGCTGACCCTCCGCGAGGCGGGCCTGCGCCACGTGGCTGCCGGTTACACCACGCTCGAAGACCTGCTCCGCTGCGTCTCCTGAGTCCCAGGCAGTCTCGCGGTCTCGCCGCGTCGCCTGGGCAAACTCCCCAGGGAACTCGAACCCGACCGGGAACGCAGAAAGTCCGGCTGGAAGTGCCCAAAGAAGGGCGCTTGGTGCCGGACTATTCCGAGATTCCAGCGCAACCGTTCTTCAGCCGTGGATCACCGTGGCCTGGACGATGGCAACCCGCCGGCAGCCGCGGGCTCACGGGATCGGTTGGCGATCGTTTCAGCCCGCGGCTGGCCATGCGACACGTCGAATGACATTCGCGAACGGTGGCGTGGGTCGCGGTTCTGTCATGTCGATGTAGCGAGGACGCTCCGGGCGCCGGTTGGGGCCCGGTGGTGCCTGCTACTTGTTCTTGGGATCGTGCGAGATCGCGAACACGCGGAGGCGCACGTTCATCGAGATCGTCGACTGTCCCTGGCTCGTCTGCTCGACCCGGTCGATGACGACCAGGCGCGCGAGCTGCGGCATCGAATCCATGTGGTCGAGCTGACGGAGCGCGTTGAGGTAGGCGGTGATCTGATCGGCGGTCCCCACGACCGTCTCGTCGACGCCGGTGACGTCGAGCCCGACTGGCGCGGCGGCGGCCGTCTTACCCGGAGGATCGGGCGTGAACGACGTGACCGACACGCCTGCGATGCCGGCGGACAGCGTGTTGGCCATGAGCAGGTCGCCGAGCTTCATCGTGTCGGGGATCTGCGCCGACAGGTTCTCGAGTTTGCCGGTCGCCTCCGCTCCTCGCTTCGCGAACGCCCGCGCGGTGTCGACCTGACCGTGTGTCGTCGAGATCGTCGAACGCACCTCGGCCGACGTCTCGTCGGCCGAGGTGAAGCGATCCTGGCGGTCGCCCACGATCGCGAGCCACCAGGCGATCACGATCGCCAACGGTGGGATCACCATGAACATCACGATTCGCTTCATCGGCTCTCCCCGTCGATGCGCGCGTCATGGGTGAGCAGCACGGTGATCGTGAAGTTGGTCATCGCCGCCTGAGGACCGGTTTCGCCGGTCGGCGTGGCCGACGAAGCGTTCGACAACCACGGGCGTTCGAATCCCTTGACCTTGCCGAGGGCGTTGAGCCATGAGGCGATGGCGGTCTGATCTCCGGCATGCGCGGTGATCTGGATCTGGCCGGGCTGCTCCCCGTGCTTGGGATCGGGGGTCGGATCCTGCGCCACCAATGCGGTGATCGTCGTGCCGGGCGGCGCGGTCACGCGGACTTCCTGGAACAGGCGGGCGAAGTCGATCCGCAGTTTCTGGACATTGGCGACGTGGTGCTGGAGCGAGTCGATCGCCGTGCTCTGCTTCGAAGCGTCGGAGAGGCCGCGCAGTGCGCGTTGCTCGCCCGCGAGTCGGGCCTGCAGTCCGGCGAGATCGGTCTCGGCGCCGGTCGCGTCGGGCGCGATGAGCGAGGTCAACGGCACGAGCGCCGCGATGGTCAATGCACAGGCGACGGCGCCGCGGATGGCCATGACCTTCGCCGGTACGCCATTCTCACGGAGAGGGCGTAGATTGAGTCGACCTCGGTTCAACTTGGTGATGACCGGTGGCAACGCCAGCCCGTAGGCGGCGACGAACTCGGCCCGGTTCACCGGCACCTCGTCATCGTCGGTCTCGTTCCCGGTCTCGGTGCGGAGCGGATCGGGAAGATCGACCTCGACGTTCAGACGCGACGACAACCGCGGTGCGATCGCCCAGGCACGCGTCGCGTCACCGACCAGCGAGACGCGGTCGAGCGGGCGAGCACCATCTTGGAGGGCGTAGTACTCGAGTGACCCGGCGATGCCGTTGATCGTGTGGTCGCCAGAGGCGAAGGCGTTGGCGGCGATCGGCATGTCGGCGGCGTCCTCGCCGCGGCTGCGGTACTGCTCGATCAACTGAAGTTCAGCCTGGAATTCCGCCCAGACCTCGCCCTCGGACTCCTGCATCACCAGCGATCGGCAGAAATGCACCTCGCTGCCGTGGTGGATGACGATCGTCAGCGTGTCGCGTCCGACCTCGATGATCGCGTGCACGTGGTCCGACTCGTCGGTCGCCACGGCCCGCACCAGCGCCATGGCGGTCACGTCGATGTGCGACACGGTCAGCCCGGCGCTCTCGAGCACTGAGCTGATCTTGCGGACCGAGTCCCGCACCGCGATCACGGCCAGGACCCGCATCCGGGCGTGACCGTCCTCCGACTCGTAGCCCTCGATGATCCGGTGATCGATGATCGCGTCTTCGAGGGCGAACGGCATCAGGTCGGCGAGCTCGAACGGCAATGCAGATCGCATGTCCTTGGGCTCGAGCTCCGGCATGTCGACGACGCGCGTCACCACGTCCTGATTGTTCAGGCCCAGCACGACGCGCTTCGTGGGGAACTCCGCGGACGCCCACAACTCGCGGATCGCGTCGCGGACCGCATCGGCGTCGATGATCTCGCCGTAGACGACGGCACCGGGCGGGAGTTCGACCGATCCGGTGAGGGGCGACCCATGACGTGGCATCACGCCGCGGATGGCGTCGGAGGCGATCTCCAGACCGACGTAGCGGCGTTCGATGAGCAGCGAAGGTACCGAGGGGCGCGACGCGCCAATCTTGGGTGTCCTCGGTGCGCGGATCATGAGTTTCTTTCGGCAGCGACGCCGCCAGAGTGAGCGAACCCGCCGATCATCAACTCGGCGCGGGCCCGGCCGACAGGACGTGCAGTGACTTTTCGACATCGAAGCTCGACCCGCGTGCGACGCGGCGTCCTCGGTCCGCGGCCTGACGGCCGCGCCGGCCTGTGGCGCGGCCGCGCACGCGAGCGGGGCATGACGCTGATCGAGGTCACGGTCGCGATGATGTTGACGACAGGCGCGGTGATCGCGACCGTCAATGTCAGCGATGCGGGTACACGGACAGCGGTGGCCGCGAACAGGCGCGCCCAGGCGGCCGCGCTGGCGGCCCGCGAAGTCGAGACCATCCGCTCCGTCTCCTACGCGAGGGTCGGCGTCTCCGCCGGCGCGAGCGGGTTCGTCTCGACCTTCGAGGGATCACCGACGGTGCGGGTCGACAGCTCGCCCGTACTGCCGACCGATACGATCGTGATCTCTGGCACGACCTACACCGTGACCCGCAACATCACTTGGGGTGATGTGACGTCGTCGACCTCGGTGACGGTCACTGGTGCGTACAAGCGGATCATCGTGTCGGTGACCTGGAGCGGCCCGCCAACCGGAACGGTTCGGGTCGACTCCGGCGTCTCGCCCTACTACCAGGCGTCGTCGTGCACACGACGGTACGTCGATGCCGATCCCGGAACGATCACCGGTGTGGTGAACACCTACGCGGCGGGCACTGCGGCTGTCGCCGCGGGCGCCACAACGATCTCGGTGGGCACCGAGCGCGGCTCGACCTCGTTCGCGGCCGGCACGCTCGTCATCGTCATGGAGATGACCGGCGCGAACGCCGGCGTCTACGAGTACGCGATGGCCACCTCCGCCGTCACGGGCGGTCAGTTGGCCGTGACCGGGACCGGCGCCTCGGGTGGGCTTCTCAACTCGTACTCCAGCTTCCAGATCATCCGCGTGCCCACCTATCCGAACGCGATCGCCGCCGCCGGCCTCACTGCCGCGGCGTGGGACGGATCAACCGGTGGTGTGCTCGCCATCGACGTGACGGGCGCGCTCCAGATCAGCGGTGCCGTGAGCGTGTCGGGAACGGGTCTCACCGTGGCGGAGCCATCGTCGCTGACCATCTCGACCTCGCGACTGCTGCCCGGCGGCGGTGGCACCGGCGCGCCCGGCGGCGGGCTCTTGATCTTCCGCACGTCGACGCTGACGGGCTCTGGCTCGATCGTCGCGAACGGCACAGCGGGATCGGCTGGCGGTGACGGCGGCACGGTCGTCGTGAGCACCGAATCGGGCGGCGTCGACGCGCTGACCGCGGTGAGCGCGACCGGCGCGGCCACTGGCGGTGACGGCGGCGCGGTGCTGTCGAGCGGCCCTCCGCAGGCGGTGACGTTGACCGCCGCCGCGGGCGGCCAGACAGGAGTGACAAACACCGCCGTGATGGGTCAGAGCTTGACCGGCATGGCGCTGGGTGTCGGTTGCCGACCGGCCGTGACGATCTCGAAGGCGACGACGACGGCCGCGATCCAGAACACGTCGGCCACCACCGCGAGTTACCGCATCTCGCTGGCCAACGCTGCCAACCGCGGCACCGCGACGGCGGCCGCGATCACCGACGCATTGCCGGCCGGGCTCACCTACCTGTCGACCGACGCGGTCGCGACGACCGGCGGCGCGAGTCGGACATCGACCTCGAACCCGACCGCCGCGGCCACCGCTCCGCAGTGGGGCAGCTTCTCGATGCCCGGCGGCTCGACGGTGACGATCGATTTCACGGTGACGGTGCCGAGCTCGGTCGCAGCGGGTGTCATCCAGAACAGTGCGAGCGTCACCTACGCCGGCGACTCAGGCGCGGGCGCGGCCACCTATCCGTCGGCGTTCTCGACCGCCGACGACGTGACGATCTCGAAGTCGTCGTGCGCGACGCCGTACACCGACACCGCGTCGGGTGGCGTGCTGCACGGCGTGCTCAATACCTATTACAACGGCACGGCTTCGGTCACCGCCGGCGGATCTTGGATCCCTGTCGGCACCTCGAGCGGCGCGTCCACCGCGATCGCGCCCGGCGACCTGCTGCTCGTCATCCAGATGCAGGACGCGACGATCGACTACACGAACACCTCCGCGTACGGAAAGGGTGGCAGCTCGACCACCGGCAACGGCGTGTCAGCGCTCGGCCAGACGGGCCTCTACGAATACGTCGTCGCGGCGACCGCGGTGACCTCCGGCGTGGTTCGTGTCAACGGCGGCGGGAGCGGCGGCGGCCTGATCAACGGCTACGACTCGGTCGCGGCATCGGGCACCGCGGGCGCGTCGACCTACGAGGTGATCCGCGTGCCGACCTACTCCGACGTGAAGCTCGGCAGCGACGTGGTCGCGCTGGCGTGGGATGGACGCGTCGGCGGCGTCATCGCCGTCGACATCTCCGGCACGCTCGACCTGAACAGCGGGAAGGCCGACGCGTCGGGCAAGGGATTCCGCGGTGGTGGCGGGTCGATCCGAACCGACACGGCGTCGGCCTACAACACGACCGTGGTCGGTTCGAACGGCGTGCGAAACGGCTCGCACGGCGAGGGTGTCGCGGGAACGCCGCGTTACGTCTCGAGCACCGGCACCGTGGTCGACACCGGCGTCGAAGGACTTCCTGGCGGAGCGTTCGGCCGTGGCGCTCCCGGCAACGCCGGCGGTGGCGGCGCGATCAAGGGCGGTAGTGGTGGCGGTGCCAACGGCGGCGACGGCGGCGCGGGCGCCCTGAGTCCGACCGCGCAGAACGGCGGTAACGGCGGTGCGATGGTCACTCCGGCCACGGCACGCCTCGTCGTGGGCGGCGGCGGTGGCGGTGCGCCGCTCAACACCGGTCAGTCCAACTCGTCGAGCGGCGGCGCGGGTGGCGGGATCGTGATGATCCGCGCGACTGCAGTGACCGGTACGGGAACGATCGACGCCCGAGGCGCGGCGGGCGGCGCGGGCATCACCACCTCGGGCGTGGAAACGGGCGGCGGAGGTGGCGGCGCCGGTGGCACCGTCGTGCTCGCGGGGCCGACCAGCGCGGCCGGGCTCTCGGTCCTGGCCGGCGGCGGCGCAGGTGGCACGTCCGCAGCAACGATCGGTGGCGGTGCGGGTGGGGGCGGTGGTGTTGCTTGGTTGCCGAGCGGCGTGCCGTCGGCGACGGTGACCGGGGGCGCGGCGGCCTCGACCGGCCCGAGTACGAAGGCGACGGCAGGGAGCAATGGCTCGTCGTCGACGATCATCGACACGAACATCGTGGGCACGCCGATCGGCGTCGGATGCCGTCCTGTGCTCATCCTCGACAAGACCACGCCGGTCTCGAGCGTGTTCCGGATCCGCTCGCAGCAGGTGCAGTGGACGCTGGACGCTTTGAACCCCGCCGGCCGACTCCCGCTCTCGGGTGTCTCGTTGACTGATCACCTGCCCACCGGCATGACCTACTCGGCGACGGACACCGTCACCCTCACGGGCAGCGCGACGCGCGACTCGACCAGCAACCCCACGGCCGCCGCCACCGTGCCGACCTGGGGATCGTTCTCGATCCCCGCGGGCGGTCGGGTGCGGATCACCTTCACCGTCGATCTGGGCACCTCGGCCGCGGGCACGTTCAGCAACAACTACGGCCTCGTCGGGACCTACAGCGGCGGCTCGATCTCGGCGACCTTCTCGGGCACCGACACGACCACCGACGACGCGGTGCTCGCCGACTTCACCAATCCGGGCATCATCAGTAGCAAGGTCTACGACTCGCTGGGCGGGTGCTGCGCGTCGTACGTCGACAAGCTGACGAAGGAAGACGCCACGACCTACACCGCCGCCGCTGGCTGGACCACCACCGCCGACACGACTCGCTACATCGACGTCGTGCAGGATCTCGTTGCGTTCCCGATCTCGTCCACGGTCATCCAGGGAGCGTCATTGAGCGCTCGCCTCAAGTTCGCCGGTAGTACGGGCAACGAGGTCACCTGCGTCTACCTCTCGGTCGTGCAGCAGAGTACCGGGACGGTGCTCTCGACCGTGGGGAGCGGCAGCGCGGCCGCGGCCTGTGTCACCGGCAACGTCCAGACGGCCTTCACGATCGCGGTCCCCGGCGTCACCATGACGGGCAACAATCTCAACGACCTCACGCTGCGGATCTTCGGCTGGTCGGACCGCTCGAAGAAGGTTGTCGTCGACCGTGCGGGACTCGAGGCGGTCATCGGCGGAGCAACTGTCCCGCTGCCGATCGACTACTACGTCGACAAGTCGGCGGGCGGAGCGGGTACGACGGTGAAGAACCCGCTCGCGTACTCGACCACGAACACGACTGATCTCGGTGGGCCCGGGCGTGTGCCGGCCGCGTTCGACACCGCGCAATACCTCGAGTTCACCTTTCTCCCGATGGTGCCGACCTCGGGCGTCACGATCGGCTCCGCATCGGCGAGCTTCGAGTTCAAGTCGCTCAACGTGGGCCAGGTCTGTTGGTACGGCGAGGTTCGTTCCGGTGGTTCGGTGATCGGCAACATCGCGTCGAGCGGCTCGCCGATCTGTCACGCGACCGCCGCCACGGCGTCACCCGACACCGTGTCTCTGGGGTCGATGACCGCGGCGCAGGCCAACGACATCACCGTGCGCATGTACTTCAACGGCAACAGCTCGTCGATCACGTACCTCCGTTGGGACAAGGCGACCATGGCGCTCACCTGGAGCCAGACATGACGCGGCGCTCTCTCGATGGGGCGTGCCACCTCTCGGCGCACGCCCGTGAACGTGGCACCACGCTCGTCGAGGCGGTGCTGGTCATGACGCTCATGGTGGCCGTCATGTCGGTGCTCTTCGGGCTCTTCGACGCGTTCACGCGCAGCGAGCACCACCACGAGACGACCCTGGACGTACGGCAGGAACTGCGCCAGGCGATGGGCGAAATCGAGCACGACATCCACGCCGCGACGGCAATCGTCCCGGCCGCGTCGGGTGTGATCGCGCAAACGTCGCTCGAACTGTCGATCACCGACAAGGCCGGCACTGCATCGATGGTCCGGTTCCGCCTCGACACCACGGCGAAGCAACTGGTCCGCGAGGTCATCACCGTCGCCGGCGGTACCGCCGTGTCGTCACGCCTGCTGCTCCGCAACGTGCCGCCCGTGTCGTCGGCGACGTTCCGCTACTTCTCGATCGCCGGTGTCGAGCTCGACCCGTTGGCGTTGACGCCGGCGTCGCTGGTGTCGTGCGTGTCGCGGATTCAGGTCGACCTCCATGACTCCGCGATCGGTGGTCCGACCGATCTCACGCAATCGTTGCAGGTCATGCCGCGCAGCGTCCGGCCGGAGGAGGTCACGTGTTCGTGACTCGGCTGCGACGTCGTTGTCGTGGAGAGGGCGGCAGCGTCGCGCTCGCGATCATGGTCATGGTCGTGCTCGCCGGCCTGACGACCGTCATGTTGGCGCGCGACGTGAGCGAGGTGCGCCTTTCACGCGGTGCACAGAACAGGGCCGCCGCGCTTTCCGCGACCGACGCCGCGCTGGCCACGACGTCGGCGCGAATCGCGATCGAGACCTCCGGCTTCAGCACCAACGGAACGGCCGGTGCCGCGACCTGGACGTCGACCGCCGTCAAGGTGAGCTCGACCGAGTGGACAGTCCACGTCGTGGGCACCGCGTCGGGCACGAGCCGGATGGTGGACACATCGTTCGTCCAGCGCAATGGCTCGGGCTGGGTGGTGTCGAAATGGCGTGAGGTCGGCATCTGAGCGTGCGCCGTGAGGCGGCGACGGAGCTTGTGGCTCTCTGCGTGCCACCTCCCCTCAAGTCGGTGCCCGAGGTGCCGATGGGAGTTTCGTGACCATGCCAGCAGGAACCTCACGATGACCGCCCGCTCCGCCTTCGCATCGGCCCGCGGCCGTTATCGATATCGCGTCGTCGTCGGGCTGTTGTCCGTCTCACTGCCGATCACGATCGTGCTCGGAACACTCCTGATCAGCCAGGCCACAGACGGGCTGACCGCCGCGTCCGAGAAGGCGGGCGAGAGCGTCGCCCGCGCCGTGGCCCTGCGGCTCGAGGACTTCGTCTCCGAGCGCCGCGAGAACCTGAAGACGATCGCCGAGCAGGCGTCGGGTCACCTCGACGATCTCGGTACTGCCGCGTTGATCCAGCACATCGACTCGACGTATGCGGACTTCCGCAACATCGAGGTGACCGACCTCAACGGCACGATCATCCGCAGCTCGCGCGCCGACGTCTCTGTCGAGGTGAAGGGCCTCGACTGGTTCCACACGGTGGCGGCCGGCGAACCTGTGATCAGCCCGATCGAGTTGGCCGACGGCGATCTCCGCTGGTTCGTCGCGGCGCCGATCCTCGATCCGCAGGGTCGTCCCGAGGGCGTGGTCGTGGGCAACCTCGACCCATCCGTGCTCGCCGATGTGCTCAACCCCGAGGTCGAGGCGGGCAGCTCGGTGGTGGCCGTCAATCACGATCACTTGCTCGTCTACGACACCGCGATGGGCAAGTCCGATGGAAAGGCCATGGTCGCGAAGGGCGCGCTCGCGACGTCGGTCGACAACGCCGCGACCCGCAAGGCACTCGCCGGCTCGGCCGGCAGCGCCCGGTACGCGAACCTCACGGGCAGCGACGTGATCGGCGGATTCGACTCGGTCGACGAGCTCAGTTGGGGGATCGTGGTGGAACGGCCGGCCTCGCTCGCCCTCGCTTCGGTGGCGCACGAGCGGAGCAACGCCTTCCTGCTCGTGCTGGCCGGTGCAGTGATTGCTGTGGTGTTCGCGTTGTGGTTCGCACGCCGCGAGGCGCGGAATCTTGGCGCCCTCGCCGACGAGAGTCGGTCGGCCAGCAATGAGGTGAATGCGTCGGCGGCTCAGTTGTCGGCGTCGTCGGAGGAGTTGGCGGCGACGACGACGCAGCAGTCGGCTGCGGTCACGCAGGCTTCGGCGACG
>JAYTFP010000331.1:0-22706 GCA_043734285.1 Acidimicrobiaceae bacterium | reverse complement strand
CGTTCTGCATCACCTTTGACTTCGACTCGATCGACGATCACGCCGTGACGGTCCGCGAGCGCGACTCGATGGAGCAGGACCGCGTGGCCATCGCCGAGGTCAGCGACTACCTGCGCGAACGCCTGGCCTGAGGCTCTGAGATCGGTGTCGGCGGGCGCCAGTAGGGTGCCGAGCGATGGGGATCGTCGACGAGGACATCGTTCGGGTACGTGAGGCGACCGACATCGTCGCGGTCGTCACCCAGCACACGCAGCTCCGCAAGGTCGGCCAGCGGTGGAGCGGACTGTGCCCGTTCCACACCGAGAAGTCACCGTCGTTCTCGGTCAACGCGACCGAGGGGCTGTACTACTGCTTCGGCTGTCGGGCCTCGGGTGACGTCATCACGTTCGTCCGCGAGATCGAGCACCTCGACTTCGCCGCCGCGGTCGAATGGCTCGCCGCGAAGTCGGGCATCGCGCTGCGTTACACCGACGCCGACGAAGGCGAGAGTCGCAAGCGCACGAAGCGACTCCAAGCCGTCATGGGGCAGGCCGTCGCCTGGTATCACCAGCGGTTGCTCACCGGGGCCGACGCCGGCGTGGCGCGCGGCTACCTGCGGTCACGTGGTTTCGACAAGGAGATGGTCGAGCAGTACCAGGTCGGGTGGGCGCCCGATGGTTGGGACCATCTCGTCAAGGCGCTCCGCCTGCCGAGCGATGTGCTGATCGACTGCGGGCTCGGTCTCGTCAACAAGATCGGCAAACAGCAGGACTTCTTCCGCAAGCGCATCCTCTTCCCGATCTACGACGACCAGGGGCACGCGGTCGCGTTCGGCGGACGCAAGCTGCCCGACGACGAGGGGCCGAAATACCAGAACTCGCGCGAGAACCCGCTCTACAACAAGAGCCGCACGCTCTACGGCCTCAACTGGGCGAAGACCGACGTGGTGCAGTCGGGCGAGGTGGTGATCTGCGAGGGCTACACCGACGTGATCGGGTTCTTCCACGCGAACATCCCGCGCGCGGTCGCCACGTGCGGCACGTCGCTGACCGAAGACCACATCCGGTCGCTGAAGCGGTTCACCAACAAGTTGATCCTGGCGTACGACGCGGATGAGGCGGGCCAGGCCGCGTCGGAGCGTGTCTACGAGTGGGAGCGGCGCCACGAGATCGAGGTGTCGGTCATCGCCCTGCCGCCCGGCGCCGATCCCGACGAACTCAGTCGCAGCGATCCTGCCGCGCTGGCCACCGCCGTCGCGGAGGCGAAGCCGTTCTTGGGCTTCCGGGTCGCGCGTGTGCTCGGCGCCGCCGACTTGTCGACTCCCGAGGGCAGGGCGCGTGCCGCGAACACCGCGGTCGAGGTGGTGCGCGAGCATCCGTCAGCGCTCGTGCGCGATCAGTATCTGATGGAGATCGCCGACACCTGCCGGCTCGATCCCGATCGATTGCGCGAGCAACTCGCACGGCCGGCGCCGCCCAAGCCCGAGGTCCGCGCGCCGCGGCGAGCCGCGCATGACGACGCGCCGCTCGACGACGAGGGACGCGGACTGCTGACCGAGCGTCCCGCGATCGATCTCCGCGAGGGCGCCGAACTCGAGGCGTTGCGCCTGCTCGTGCACCGTCGCGCCGAGATCGAGCCGCGGCTGCGCCCGGTCCTGTTCGGAACGAGCGGTGCCCGTTCGGCATTCGAGGCCGTCGGCGCGGCACCCGACATCCACTCGGCAATCGACGAGGCGTCGCCCCAGATCGCCGGTATGTTGGCCCGCCTGGCCGTCGAAGAGTCGTCGGCAGAGATCGACGATGTGGTCATTCGACTGCTCTCCGCGACCACTTCGCGGGCGGTCGAGGCGCTCGGGCAAGAGGCCCGCCTGTCCGACGACCCTCTGGCGTACGCCCCGGCGCTGGGCTGGTTGAAGCTCCGGCTCGACGAGTTGACCGGCGATGAACCAACCGTGGAATTTGCAGACCAGTTGCTAGCCTGGCTCGAGGAGCATGCGGCGGAATTCGCGTGATCCTGTAGCCCAGCTCGACCTCCCACCGGCGGTCGAGGAGTCGCTCAAAGGACCGAACTTGACGCTCTTCGCCAGCGTGCAACCCGACAAGATCGAGCGCCTCGTCGACCGGGCTATCGAGCACGATCGCGTGCTCACGATCGACGAGGTCTGGGCCGAAGTGGCGACCGGCGACTCCGAGCTGACCCACGAAGTGGTCGCCGAGGTCACCGAGTACTTCCTCGCCGAGCACAACATCCGCATCGAGACCGAGATCGACCCGAACGAGAGCCACGACGAAGTGGTCGCTGCCGAAGCCGAGGTCGCTCCCGAGCCCGAGCCGCGGAGTTCGCTCGCCAGCATCCGCGCGGCGCGTCAGGCCAGCCCGCGTCCGAGTGCGCAGCTCGGGCAGAACCTGACGGGTTCGTCCGATCCCGTGCGCATGTACCTCCGCGAGATCGGCCAGGTAGCGCTGCTGTCGGGTCCGCAAGAGGTCGAGCTCGCGAAGCGCATCGAGAAGGGCGTCCACGCCGAGGTCGAGTTGGCCGATGTTGCGGCCATGGGCGTGCCGCTCGACGTCGAGGGCCGCATCAAGCTGCAGCGTCTCGTGAAGGACGGCGAGGCCGCCAAGCGCGAGCTCACGCAGGCGAACCTGCGTCTCGTCGTGTCGATCGCCAAGCGCTACATCGGGCGCGGTCTCGCGCTGCTCGACCTCATCCAAGAGGGGAACATGGGCTTGATGCGTGCAGTCGAGAAGTTCGACTACACGAAGGGCTTCAAGTTCTCGACGTACGCCACCTGGTGGATCCGTCAAGCGGTGACCCGGGCGATCGCCGATCAGGCGCGGACGATTCGCATCCCGGTGCACATGGTCGAGTCGATGAACAAGGTGCACCGCCACCAACGTCAGCTCATGCAAGACCTCGAGCGCGAACCGACAGTCGAAGAACTCGCTGCGAAGGCCGGCATGACGGTGCACCGCGTGCGCGAAATCCTCCAGATCTCGCAAGATCCGCTGTCACTCGACTCGCCGGTGGGCGAGGAAGACGACAGCTTCCTCGCCGACTTCATCGAAGATGCCCAGGCCATCGCTCCGGCCGACGCGGCCGCGCAACGCATGTTGGGCCAGGCGTTGGTCGAGGCGCTCGGCGAGTTGAACGAACGCGAACGCCAGGTCGTGCGGCTGCGGTTCGGCCTCGAAGATGGTCAGACCCACACCCTCGAAGAGGTGGGGAAAGAGTTCGGAGTGACCCGCGAGCGCATCCGCCAGATCGAGTCGAAGACGCTCGCCAAGCTGCGTCATCCGCATCGCAGTCAGAAGCTCAAGGACTATCTCGACGCCGAATAGGGTTTCGAGCGGCGCGAGCGGTCGCTGGTAGCGTGTCGCCCGACCCATTCCGGGGTAGCTCAGCTGGCAGAGCATCTGACTGTTAATCAGAGGGTCGTGGGTTCGAGCCCCTCCCCCGGAGCAAATAGCGAGAGAGACGGGGATGCGACCCCCTCGCTGACATCAGTCGTCGTGGAGGAGGTCGTCGACGAAGTGCTCGGCCCCCGCTCTGTCTTCGAAGCCGATCGGCTCGGTGGTTTCCTCCGGGGTCACCAAACGCACGACCCACTGATTGTCGTCGATCTCGTAGGGCCCGATCACCTTGGTGATTCGCGAGATGCGTAGCGCGGTCGGGGTGCCGTCGCTGTCAAGGATCCGCACCCAGCCGCTCGCGAAGGCGGTGAGCCCGTCGCCGTCGAGATACGCGGCCGGCCGAGTGAGATGAAACGATCGGTGCCTCGGGTCGGCCGATGCCATGTCGTGGATCTTCACGTCGCTGGTCACGATGGTCCTCCCTGATGGGGTGTCTGATGGATTGAGGTTGGGTCGTGGCTGTTTCGTCGGTCGCTGGGCCTGTAGGGGACTTCGCCCCCGCGCCGCGGAGGGGCTCGCGGCAAGGTCCATCGAGTGATGCTCCTGCGTTCCTGGCGTTGGCGTCGCTGGGATCGCCCGAGGATGCTCGCGACGCGTCGACGGGGGGCCTCGGCCGCCTGGAGGAGCGAGGCGACGGGTGGGGGCGAACCGCCAAAGTTGTGGGCAATGATCTCGGCGAACTCACCGTCGAGCAGCTCTGGGTCGTCGCACAGCATCGCGACGAATTCGTCGGACACCCTCGCGTTGTCGTTCGCCGAGTCGATGCCCGGGTGGAAGCCCCCAACCATCGCGAACCTCGCTGATCCGGTACCGCGCCCGGCTACGCGCTGGCCTTCTGCGGCTCGCGGGAGAGCCGGCTCTCCTCGGCCTCGATCGGATCGCGGTGGTGCTCGATCGACGTCCGGTCTGACGAGCCACCAGTGATCGCGATCTTCCGCGGCTTGGCCCGCTCAGCGATCGGCACGCGCAGGGTGAGGACGCCCGCGTCGTAGCCGGCCTCCACCCTTTCGGTGTCGAGCGTGTCGCCGAGGATGAACTGCCGGCTGAACACTCCGCGGGGTCGTTCGGCGGCCACCATCTCTTTCTGGTGGGGTGCAGCGGGTCGCTCGGCGCGGACCGTCAACACGTTGCGCTCGACGTCGAGGTCGATGGAGTCGGGGTCGACACCGGGAAGGTCGAGCTCGATCACGAACTCCTCGCCCTCGCGCCAGGCATCCATCGGTACGGCGGCGGGCCGGGCCGCGGTGCCCAGCATCTGCTGGGCGAGCCGGTCGAGATCCCGGAACGGGTCGGTGCGCATCAACATCAGAACACCTCCTGTGACTCCAAGGCCCCTCTCTGACACGACCACCAACGGGAGTCCTATCTATGGTGGCTGCTATAGGATATTAATAGCAGCGACAGACGATGTTCGCAACCACCGAACGGCGGATTTTGCAGTGACGACTCCAGAGCAGGATCGAAGCCGAGGCGTGTACGGCATCTCGGTCGCCGCTGAATTGGTCGGTTCGGGGGAACAGAACCTGCGCGCCTACGAGCGGCGAGGACTGCTGGAGCCAGGCCGAACTCCCGCAGGAACCCGGAGGTACAGCCAGAACGATCTCGATCGACTCCGTCGAATCGGCGAGCTCCTCGACGAGGGCCTCAACCTTGCCGGTATCGCAATGGTGCTGGCCCTCGAAGACACCAATGAGCAACTTCGTTCGGACCTCGAGGAGTTGGTCGAGGATGACACCGAGGACTCGATTGATGGCGCGTGAAGCGCGCCGCTGACGCGAACGGGCCGACCGCTCGTGGAGCAGTCGGCCCGCAGCATGTGGCAGACAGGGGTTGTCGTGTTGGGGGTGTTCGTGGTGTGGATCAGCGCATGCCGGCGTCCGTGCTCGTCACCTTGAAGTTGGCGTCGAGCTTCACGGTGACCTGCGAGCCGTCGGCCTTGGTCACGCGCGCCTCGTAGGCCGCGCCCTCGGCGTCGGTCTCGGCCCGGACGATCGTGCCGCCGGGCACGGCCGCCTTCGCGGCGTCGCTCACCTTGGTGAGCGTGTCACCGGTCAGCACCGTCTCCGGTGATGCCGTTCGCGGTGTGGCCACCCTTCGACGGGTCGCCCGGGGTTCCGCCCCGGCCCGGTCCGCCCGGCTGGCCGGCCGGGGCCCCGGACTGTGCGGTCGAGGGGGCGGCCGCCGCGGTGGTCGTGGTCGTCTGGGTCTGGGCGCCGGCGCTGCCGATCATCGTGGCTCCTACGGCACCGCCGACGAGTGCTGAGCCGAGTGCGGCAACCGTGACCGCCGCTTTTCGGAAGGTGTTCATGAGGGAAAGCTCCTTTGTGGGGGTTCGGGCCCGGTGGTTCGGGCCACGAAGACCACTCTGAACGCCCAACATGAATCGACCGCGAGAGCCGCATGAGACCTGCCTGAGAATCCGGACGAGTAGGTTCGGCACGTCGAACGGAGGGTGATGGCATCGACTCGGCGCGAACACGACACGCTGGGCGACGTCGACGTACCGGCCGACGCGATGTACGGCGCGCAGACCCAGCGTGCGGTCGAGAACTTCGCGATCTCGGGGGTCGCGATTCCGCCGTCGGTGATCCACGCGCTCGGTCACATCAAGTCCGCCGCCGCAATCGTGAACGGAGCGTCGACCGACGTGCCGGCGATCGACGCCGAGATGTCCGCCGCGATCGCGGCCGCGGCCGACGAGGTCGCCGCGGGGCGGTGGGATACGCAGTTCCCGATCGACGTCTACCAGACGGGATCGGGCACGTCGTCGAACATGAACGCGAACGAGGTGATCGCGACGCGCGCGTCCGAGATCCTCGGGCGGCCTGTCCATCCGAACGACCACGTCAACGCGTCGCAGTCGTCGAACGACGTGTTCCCGACGGCCGTGCGACTCGCGATCGCCGGCACGATCTCGGGCGAACTGCTCGGCGCGCTCGATCTACTCGTCGACGAACTGACGGCTGCGTCGCAGCGGTTCGCGACCGTCGTGAAGGCGGGGCGAACGCACCTGATGGACGCGGCGCCGATGTTCCTCGGTCAGGAGTTCGGGGCGTACGCCGCGCAGGTCGGCGGCGCGCGCGATCGGGTCGCCGAATCCGTGGCCTGGTTGTGCGCCGTACCCATCGGTGGATCTGCGGTCGGGACTGGCTTGAACGTGCCGAGCGGCTGGGCCGAGGCGGTTCGGCTCGAGTTGGCCCGCCGCACCGCGCTGCCCGTGGCCGCGCCCGCCGACTCGTTCGCCGCGCAAGCCGGCGCCGACGCCTTCGCCGACACTTCGGGAGCTCTGCGCTCGGTGGCGGTCGCGCTCACGAAGATCGCCAACGATCTGCGGTTGCTCGCGTCGGGTCCGGCAACCGGTTTGGGCGAGATCGTGTTGCCGGCACTGCAGCCGGGGAGCTCGATCATGCCGGGCAAGGTGAATCCGGTGTTGTGCGAGGCCGCAGTGCAGGTCGGCGCGCGGGTGATCGGCAACGACGTGACGATCGCATTCGCGGCCGCGGGTGGTCAGCTCGAACTCAACACGGGTCTGCCGCTGTTCGCGCATGTGCTCGACGAGTCGGTGCGGTTGTTGACCTCGGTCTCGCGGCTGCTCGCCGATCGGTGCATCCGCGGGATCGAAGTGGATGTCGATCGGGCCCGCCGATACGCCGAGGCATCGCCTGCGATCATCACCGGACTCG
Source organism: Acidimicrobiaceae bacterium (assembly GCA_043734285.1). Lineage (GTDB taxonomy): Bacteria > Actinomycetota > Acidimicrobiia > Acidimicrobiales > Microtrichaceae > JAYTFP01. The sequence goes on along the minus strand of JAYTFP010000331.1, from coordinate 15,634 downwards.
CGGTCGAGATCGGATACGAATCGGCCGCGGCGGTCGTGCACCGCGCACACGAGGCCGGCATCACAGTTCGTGAGCTGCTCGAGCGAGAGGGCATGGACGAAGCGCGGCTCGCGCGGATGCTCGACGTCGACCGCCTCGCACGCGGTGGCGTGATCGACGGTGCGGACGACCACGGTGGCTGACGAGTCGACACGCCGTCGGTCGCCGCTCGACCTGATCACGCCGTCGGTCAACGAGGTGACGGGGGAGAAGACGCTCATCCCGTTCAGCTCGCGGCTGCACGAGCCGCGGACCGCCGCGATCCTCGGCATCGCCCTCGGGGTCTTCTTCACGACGTGCTTCGCCACGGGCCTGCTGTCGCACCTGATCCAGGAGCCGCCCGGCTGGTTCCATTGGCCGTCACGACCGGCGGGCTTCTACCGCGTGTCGCAGAGCGTCCACGTGGTTGCCGGCATCGCCACCATTCCGCTGCTGCTCGCAAAGTTGTGGGTCGTCGCGCCGAAGTTCTGGACGTGGCCGCCGGTCAAGAACGCAGCACACGCGGTGGAGCGCATCAGTCTGATCCCGCTCGTGGGCGGCGGCGTGTTCCTGTTGTTCAGTGGACTGCTGAACGTGGCCCGATGGTACCCGTGGCCGTTCTTCTTCCCCAGGGCGCACTACTGGGCGGCCTGGATCATGATCGGCGCGCTGATCGCGCACATCGGCGCGAAGTCGACGACCACGCGGGCGGCGCTGCGGCGCGGCGCGGGCGTACCGCTCGTGGTGGCCGACACGAAAGTGCGGCGGCGGTTCCTCGTCGGCGCGGCCGCGACGTCGGGCGTGCTGGTCGCCGCGACGATCGGCAACACCGTCGGTCCGCTGCGCTGGCTCTCGGTGCTGGCCCAGCGTCGCCCCGGCTTCGGACCGCAAGGCCTGCCTGTGCAACGCAGCGCCGCCGACACCTCGGGGGTGCTCACCGGCGCGCACGATCCGAATTGGCGGCTGGTCGTGTCGGGCAAGGTCGCGACGCGCCTGGAGTTGTCGCTGGATGAGCTGCGGAAGTTGCCGCAGCATTCGGCCGAGCTGCCGATCGCCTGTGTCGAGGGGTGGAGCCAGTCGGCGAAATGGAGCGGGGTGCGCGTACGCGACCTGCTCGAGAAGGCCGGAGCGGCCCCCGGAGCGACCGTGCGGGTCGAGTCGTTCCAGAACGGCGGCCTGTATCGCAAGAGCGAGTTGAACGAGTCGCACGCACACGATGTCGACACGCTGCTGGCGCTCGATCTGAACGGCGAGCCGCTGCATGTCGACCACGGATTTCCGGCGAGGCTCATCGGACCGAACCGTCCGGGTGTGATGCAGACCAAGTGGGTCCGCGAGCTGGTGGTGCAGTGATGGACGAGCCGCAGGAGCCGCCGGACGTTGACGAGATGGACGAGCCGCACGAGCCCAAGGAATTCGGCAAGTTGTTCTGGGCCGGCGCCGTGATCGGCTGGGCGGTGATCGTGTTCGGATTGGTTGGTCTGTTCTCCGACTCCGACACGACGAAGCCTCTCTCGTTCGGACTTTGGTTCGGCGGCGCCGCGATCGTGCACGACATGATCTGGCTGCCGATCGCACTCGCCGCCGGACTGGTCATCGGTCGTTATGTCCCGGCGGTCGTCCGCGCTCCGCTCGCGTGGTGTCTCGGCACCTCGGCTGCGCTCATCGCCGTCGCGTTCCCGTTCGTGCTCGGCCGCGGCCGCAACGCCACCGTGCCGTCGCTGCTGCCGCGCAACTACGCGCACGGCCTGCTCGTGTACCTGGCGGTCGTCGTCGCGGTCGCCGTCGGATGGGCTGCTGTCTCGATCCTCGCAGCGCGCCGGACATCACACAGCGCCGCGGGGTCGACGACCGAATAGGCGCGGACGCGGCGGACGGCATCAGGTCGACGTGAGCGACTGCCAGATCTCGACGCAGCGGGCACATGCCGGCAGGTCGTCGGGAGCGTGGCCCCGCGGCACCCACTTGTAGCCGCACAACGCCTCGACCTCCATGCCGGCCTCGGCCGCCGCGGTGATCAGGGCGCCGGCGCCCAGCGCTCCCGCACGACGCACGATGTGAGCGCACTTCTCCGGCGGGTTGTCGCCGAGGATCGTCTCGAGGTCGAGATCGTGATCGGTCGTGGGCATCGCAGCGGCCTTCCTGTGCTGAGTCGGCATCACGGTAGCGTTGCTCCGGGGGCCGTAGCTCAGTCGGTCAGAGCAGGGCACTCATAATGCCTCGGTCGTGGGTTCGATCCCCGCCGGCCCCACATGGATCGTCGATCATTCATCCGCCTCGGTGCCTCCAGCGCGGGCGCGTTCGCGCTCGGCGGGATGTCGGCGTGTGCGCCGGCGCCGGACCCGCCGACCGAGGTGTTCGCGCAGGGCGTCGCGTCGGGACTCCACTCCGATCGCGAGGTCGTGCTGTGGACCCGGGTCGAACCACTCGTCGCTCCGGGCGTCGGCGAGGCGACCTGGCTCGTGGCTCGAGACCGGGCATTGACCCAGATCATCGCAAGCGGGACCGCGGCGGTCGACGCCGACGCCGATCACACGGTGAAGCTCCTGGTCGATGGCCTGCCGAGTGACACCACGTTCTGGTACCGGTTCACGGCCGCGGGCGTCGACTCACCCATCGGCCGGGCCCGCACATTGCCGGCGGCGACCGACGAGCCGACACTGCTGCGCCTGGCGTTCGCCAGCTGCCAGAGCTACTCGAACGGTTTCTACGCGGCCTGGCGCGATGTCGCATCCCGTGACCTCGACGCCGTCGTGTTCCTCGGTGACTTCATCTACGAGTCGGGCGCCATCTCGTTGCTCAGCAGCGTGCGTCCCGAGCCATTCGCCGAGGCGACGACGCTCGAGGACTATCGGGCGAAGTATCGGCTCTACCGACGCGACCCCGATCTGCAGGCCGCGCAGGCGGCGCATCCGTGGGTCGTCGTGTGGGACGACCACGAGTTCTACAACGACTGGGATCGCCTCAGCATCGTCAACGACCCGGTGCGGTTCGCAGCGGCGACGACCGCCTGGTTCGACCATCAGCCGATCTGGCGCGATCGGACTACGGGGCACGCCCTGCGCATCCACCGTTCGCTTCGGTGGGGACGGCTGGCCGAGCTGATCATGCTCGACACCCGCCAGTACCGCGACACGAAGGGACCGTCGTTCCTCGGTGCCGGGTTCCGAGACGGCGAGTACAACCGCCCCGATCGCACGATCATGGGCGTCGAGCAGAAGGCATGGTTCCTCGATCGACTCTCGACGACCCAAGCTGACGGGGTGCCGTGGAAGCTGATCGGCAACCAGGTGCTCTTCGGCCCGCAGCGCGTCTGGGATCTCGACTCGCCCGAGCTGCGCCGGATCTTCACCGGACTGACCGATCACGCGGGGCTCTACACGGGCATGGACACGTGGGACGGATTCCCCGTCGAGCGCGAAGCCGTGCTCGAGCACCTCCGTCAGGGCGCCATCACCGGCACGACGTTTCTCACCGGCGACATCCACTCGTTCTGGGTCGGCGGTGTGCGCGTCGACATCGACGACGACACTTCGCCGGTCGTGGCGCACGACTTCGCCAGCGGCTCGATCTCGTCGTCGCCGGGCGGACTCGGGTCGGCCTTCGCCGCCGGCGGCACGCCTCTGTCGCCGGCGTGGGATCTGATCGACGCGTCGCGCAACGGCTACGGGATCATCGAGTGCACGCCGACGACCGCGACGGTTCGCTTCATCGGGCACGACGCCCGATTCCGCAACGTCACGCCGAGCGAGTTCGCCTCGTTCGACTTGACCACCTGAGCGAACGTCAGTCGGGCAGGCCCTGCTGGTGATCCATCAGGTCGGCCATGACCATTCGGATGAACTCATCGGCGTCATTCGTCATGCCTCCCGCGACGCCGCCGTAGATCGCGCCGCTCGCCGCCGTCTCGCCGCGATGCTCGATGGCGTACGCGACCGCATCGGCGAGATCGGTCGCGAACCGCTCGGTCACACCCTTCTGCGTCTGAGGGCCGGTGACCGCCATGTGGATCGCGTTCGGGTACTGCTGGCCGTTGAAGCGCCAACCGAGCGGACGCATGAAGTCGTTGACGTGGTAGATGTCGAAGTCGTCGGACGTGAAGCTGAAGCAGAACGTCGGCGAACCCATGATCCGCAGTTCGGGATGCGTCCGCACCGCGTCCTGCATCGACGCGGCGGTCTCGAAGATCGCGCGTGCATGCTCGCGGTATCCCTCGCGGCCGTAGGTGACCATCGCCGCCCAGGTCGCGGCGAGCAGACCGTTCGAGCGTGAGCCGTCCATGCCCGGCGAGCAGTACTTCCCGCCCGTCCAGTCGGTCAGATAGAAGTACTGCGAGTTGCGCAGCGCGACATCGCGGAACGCGCAGACCGAAGATCCCTTCATGCCATAGCCGTACTTGTGCGTGTCGGCCGACATCGACGTCACACCCTGGTGACGGAAGTCGAAGACGGGGATCTCGTACCCGAGCTCTTGGCCCCACGGCAGGATGAACCCGCCGAGACATCCGTCGACGTGCAATCCGACGCCGCGCTCGAGCGCGAGTGCCGAGAGCTGATCGATCGGATCGACGGTGCCGTACGGGTAGTTGCACGCCGAGCCGACGATGGCGATCGTGTTGTCGTCGATCAGCGCGGCGAGCTCGTCGACCTTCACCAACGTCGTGACCGGATCGATCGGCGCGACGCGCAACTCGATCCCGAACAGGTGACACGCCTTGTCGAACGCGGGGTGAGCGGTCTCGGGCTTGACCACGTTCGGATGCGTGATGCCGCGCGTCTGCGCTGCGTGCTCGCGGTAGGCGAGCATCGCGTGCGTGATGCTGCCGGTGCCGCCGGAGGTGACGATGCCGCACGGGGTGCCGTCGGTGACCGCCTCGCCGTGGAGCATGTCGAGCGTCATCGCGATGATCTCGCCCTCGAAGCGCGTCGCGCTGGGGCAGATGTCGCGCTGCAGCGCGTTGACGTGCGCGTACAACCCGAAGACGTCGGTGAGGAAGTCGTAGTTGTCGTGGTCGCCGCAGTAGTACGACCCGCTGACCTGGCCGGACTCCCAGGCGACGTCTTCTTCATGGGCGATCGACTCGAGTTCGACGAGCACCTCGGCTCGCGTGCGTCCCTGCTCGGGCATCACGCGATTGACGGGCAGCCGATCGGCGTACGGGTAGTAGCTCACGTTGGGTCCTCTTCTCTAGAGATCGTCGAGCCAGACCGGCGCCTGGTCGAGCAAGTAGCGGCTCACGTCGAGGCAGCCGTCGAGCGGTCCGCAGAGATCCTCGCTGCCCATGAAGATCTGTGCGAGCGAGACGTCGACGCGGGCGACGATCGTGACGCTGCGCTCGGCGGGATCGGTGACCGACGCGTACGAGTCGATCGCCGACACCTCGAGCGGCAGTTCGGGCCCGCCGATGCCGGCGAGCTCGGTCGCCAGGACGAGCAGATCGGGGCACTGCGGCAGCGGCGGCATCGACCACGTGAAGTTGAGCGGGAACGCGAGCTTGTCCTCGGGTTCGTCGTCTTCGGGCAGGTCGATCACGAGGTCTTCGAAGGCGAGGATGACCCGCGGGTCGATCTCGAGCGAGAGGTGCAGATCGAGCGGCCCGCCGCACGCCTCCTCGGGGTGCAGGTCGACCTCCCATGCCTGACGCATCGAATACGTCTCGACGAAGTGACGCTCGTCGTGCACATGGAAGCCGTGGCGCGTGGCGTGGTCCTTCAGGTCGGCGATGAAGCCCGGTACGTCGATGACTGCCACTGCCTCCAGCCTGCCAGAGCAAGCCGCGACGCGGCGAGCCGGTAGCGTGACGTGGTGGATGCCACCGGTCTGCTCGACGTCTTCGACGAGGTCGTGTCGGCGGTGCGGGCGGCCCTCGATGGGGTGGCGGATCGCCGCCGTCGGGGAGGGCGTTCGGGCCAGTACGCGCTCGATTTGGTGGCCGACGAGGTCGCCCTCACGGTGCTGCACGCCGCGGGTCTGCGCGTGCTGTCGGAGGAATCGGGGCTCACGGGTCCTCCCGATGCCGCCGTGTGGGTCGCGCTCGATCCCGTCGACGGATCGACCAACGCGAGCCGTGGGATCCCGTTCTTCGCGACCAGTCTCTGCGCGGTCGACGGCGACGGCATGCTCGCTGCGACGGTCGCCAACCTCGCGACCGGAACGACCTATCGGGCGATTCGCGGTGGGGGAGCGACCCGCGACGGACAGGCCATCTCGGTGGGAGCCCCGACCAAGATCGATGACGCGATGATCGGGGTGAACGGCTACCCGAGCGCCCACATGGGATGGCGGCAGTACCGCTCGCTCGGGTCGGCAGCCCTCGAGATCTGCGCGGTCGCCGACGGGAGCCTCGACGGGTACGTCAACGTCGACCGCGACGGTCACGGGCCGTGGGACTACCTGGGTGGCGCGCTGCTCGTCGCCGAGGCCGGCGGCGTCGCCATCGACGTCGACCACCGCGACCTCGTGACACTCGGGCACGACGATCGCCGCACGGTCGCCGCCGCATCCGACGCGTCGCTCGCCCACGAGCTCGCGGGGTGGACATGAGCCGCGCCGGTCGCCGCCTCGAGCGGTTCGGCTACGCGGCCTTCCGTGTCACGCCGCTTGCGATTCGACAGCGCGTCGTCCGTTTCTTCAAGCCGTCGTTCACGGTCGGTGTGATGGCGGTCATCACACGCGACGACGGCGCGCTGCTGTTGGTGCGGCACAGCTATCTCGACGGCTGGGCGTTTCCGGGCGGTCTGATCAATCGGCACGAGCGCTTTCTCGAGGCGCTGCACCGCGAACCGTTGGAGGAGGTCGGTGTCGCGATCGAACTCGTCGGCGAGCCGGCGGTCACCCTCGATCCCGAGGGACAGATCGTGCGGATCGTGCACCGGGCCGCGCTGGCTGCGGGGGTGGATGCCACCTCCGCCCGACCGACCTCGCAGGAGATCATCGAGGTGAAGTGGTACCCCGAGGACGCGCTGCCGGCGCTACTCGAGGAGGCGACCACCGCCCTCACCGCGCTGCAACGCACCGAGGGCTACCGGCGCGCCTGAAGGAGTCGCGCCGGTAGCATCGATGATCCCTGCGGCACCGCCGGGGCGCATAGCTCAGTTGGCTAGAGCATCTGGTTTACATCCAGAGGGTCGGGGGTTCGAGTCCCTCTGCGCCCACAACGTTGTAATTTCAACAACGTAATTCGGTCCGTCCCGGCCTTTTCGGCGAGTCTCTGCCAGCCCGTCTACTTCCTTTCTTGGCGGCGCTTGGACGTTCGGCGCCCAGGGCCTCATCGACCAAATCGCACCACTCGTCGTCCGGGGCGCCCGGTTCGTCTCCCGAACGCCGCCGCCTGCCGCATCAGCACCCACCTGAGCTGCCTCGATTGTCAGTGCGGTCGTGGTGTTCAGCGTGGTTGGAACCTGAGCCAGGTGGCTGGCATGGTCGCCCCGTGTCTTGTCGTCGACGACGAGTTCCGCGTCGACGACGATGGAGGATTCGGACACCTCGACCGCTGTGGCCTGGAGTGAGGTTTGGCCCGAGCGGTGTGGGTCGGAGGAACCTCGAAGCCGGCGGTAATGAACGCGGCGGGGGCACCCGGGGCGGGCTCCCAGCCGCGCTGATGCGGTTCCCACAGCACGACCGCGGCTCCGTGGCAGTCGAGCACATCGACGGCCGCACCGGCCGCTCAACGGGCGGCGTGCTCCGGCAAATTACTCGGCGCGGAGCGGGTCCTGTGGCAGCCGTCGTGGCCGATGGAGTGCGACCGCTGCGATGAGGACGAGCGTCACGATCGCGCCGGCGCTCATGAGCGTGGCGATCGATCTCCACGGCACGATGGGCAGGATCACGACGTGCGCGCTCCGCCCGATGGCCCGCCAGACCCATCGGCCCACCACCAGGCCGGCGCCCGTGCCCACGACCGTCGCGCACGCGGCGATCACCGCGCCTTGGGCGGCGACGATGCCGGCGACGGAGCGGAGCGTCATCCCCAGTGCGTGCAACGTGAGCTCCTCGCGATTCCGGCGATGCCGGCTCACTGCCAACCCGTGGCCGAACGCGACCAGCGCCAGGGTCACGATGAACGCGGCCAGGTACTTCGGGAACGCCTCCACCCCCCCGAGATTGACCACCGGAGGCGGTTGCAGCGCAGTGCGGTTGGTGAACACCGTGAGTCCCTGAGCCCGCAGCCGGCGATCGGCTGCATCGGCATCGACACGAGGAGCCCAGTCGTAGACGATCTGGTACGCCCCTTCGTGCTTGCGGAGATCGACGATCCTGGTTGCCGCCGCGAAACTGAGGCCCACGCCGTCGTCGTAGGAGAAGTCGCCTTCGGGAAACAGCATCGAACCGACGATGCGATACGTGGCCTCTCGGCCGTCGCCCTTCAGGACGATCCGCCCTCCGACCCGTTGATGGAGGCGCTCGAGGGTCCGCGGTCCCAGCGTCAACTCGTCGGGCTGCACAGCGGCACGCCCCTCGACGATGGACGCGCCCACGTTTCCGCGCCGCATGTCGTACGCGAGCGCGGTCAGGTCGGCGCGCGTGTTGCCCGCGGTCTGGAGGCCGAAGACGACGTGGATGCCGCCCAGCATGGCAATCCGTCCGTCGTGCTCCATCTTCGGCAACCACCGGTCATACACCTCGGTGGACTCCCCGCTGTCGATCACGCGGCCGCCACCCTGGCCCGTGAGCTCGGGATCGACCTGCAGCCGGCCGATCGAGGCGCCCACGATGAGCGCACCGACCGCGATGGTGGCGGCGACAGCGCTGACCACCAGTGCGGTCCAGGACGACGGACCGCCCAGTCGCGAGTCGCCGGAAAAGGCGCGCCGCACGCCGAGCACCGCCGGCAGTGGCGATCGGAGCGGCACCCAGGGATGCGCGGCGCGGGACGCGAGACGGCGCACGGCCATGGCCCGACGTGCGGCAAAGATGCTCACGAGCGTGCCCACCACGAGCGCTCCCGCCGTCATGGCGACGACGACGCCCACGTTCACCGCGAGTGCGTCGGGGTGTGGGTGCATGCGTCGAGCCAACCCGACCATGGCGAGCCCGGCGCCTCCCACCCCCGCAACCGCGCCGATGATGGTGCCAGCGACGACCGACGGCGCGACCACAACGAGGGCGGCAAGCGTGACGTTGCGGCGCATCCATCCGAGCGCGAAGAGGGCGTCGCGATCGCGAAGGCCGGCATTGACCTGCCGTCCGATCGAAACCGCGGCGACGGACCCGGCGGCAAGCACAGCGGCGGCGGCCATGAGCATCAACGCTCTGCCGATGGTCGCCAGCCCGTCGTCGGCCGCGTTGTTGTCCGCGAACGGCGACTCCTCGACCTCCACGTGGCGCCCCGCGACGTCGAGCGTGCGCGGCCGGCGCGCCTGGTCGGACAGCTGCGCGTGAAGGCGAGGATAGGTGCGGGTCTCGGCCGGGTCGTGGTACGCGGCGACGAACGCGGCGCTCAGGTGCATGACCGCCTTCCACCGGCCGAAGTCGGCGGGGGAGCGTGCCAGTCCCACGATGTGCACGCGGACCTGCACCCCGTCAGCCGGTCCGGCATCGCCGCCGTTAAATGCGACCTCCACCCATTTGTCGCTCAGCGATTCCACGACGATGGTGTCACCGACCGACAACTTCATCTGATTCGCGAGCGGCTCGCTCACGAGGATCTCATCGCCCTTCGACTGGTCGATCGCCCGCCCCGCGACAATCACCGGCACGTCGAGGGCCCCGGGGCCGGGCGGCGAGACGGGCGCGATCGCAAGCAGGTTGAAATCGGGGAAGTAGTCGCTTCCCTTCGGACGTACGAACAGCTCCGTCTCAGCCGACGCGCGCGTCACTCGGGCATCGCGGGTCAGCGCCCGGGCCTGCCCATCGGCTACGGACGCATTGGGGCGGGCGTCGAGGACCACCATCGCGTCGGAGGCGCGGGTCGCCGCCCGCAGCGCGGCGAACGCGCTCTCGGACCGCGACGACGCCGTCAGGAGCGCCACTCCCGATGCGACTGCGAGGGCGACGAACACGGCGGTCGTGAGGCTCGCGCCCATGCCGTTGCGCCATCGCGCCCGCGCGTAGAGCAGGACTGCCCCCGTCGGCGACGTCGTCGTCGGTTGCGGTGCAGTCACCCGTCGACCCTCATCAGAACATTCGACACCCCGTGCTCGCCCGCTACAAGAGTGTCGGCAGGCGCGCCGACGGGGTGGGTACCCGCACCCGTTGCGACGGCGGGCCGCCACGTGTCTAACTTGTCCGGGGTTCAGCTGTCGACGCTGACGGAAACTCTGCCAGGTCCACGCTTCACGTCGATCCTCGGGACATGCACCTACGTGCGTCCGAAGGGTGCCTCGAGCTTCCCGAGTCTCGTGACCCTCGACCTCAAGCATGGCGTGTTCGCGATCGTCCGGGCCGGTCTGGCGTCGCTTGAGAAGCAGAGGTAATCGTCGAACACCCCAGCTCTGAGGACCGCGCGCCGAACCCCCGGCACGAAGCGAGTCTCACGCGTCGGAGGGAACATCGCCGCCGATCGGGTCGAGCTGTCTGCTGAGCAACTCGAGAACCTCAACCCCCCACTCCCACCGCCGGGGACCACCACGAAGCAGCTCAGATGCGAATGATCGAGCCCTGTCCTGGCGAGTCGCCCGATCGACACCTCCGCGGTAGAGGCGGACGACGGAGGGAGATTCGCAGTCATCAACTCCGGCGTCGCGGGCGAATCGGAACACCTGCCCGTCGGAACTCCCTGACGAACCGTTCCAGCGTCGACTACGAAGGCTCGGCCGACTGCTTCGAGCGATTTCCCATCGGCGTAGAGCAGCCCCGCTTCATAAACGTCCTTGGGGCTCAGCTTGCGCGAGTAAGAGCGGCGGGGGACTGCCCGCCGGTCGAGATGCGCCGCCACCGTGCGGCAGTGCACTCCGAACTCGGCGGCGATGTCGTCGAGGGCGCCCCCCGCCAAGTACTCGATCGCCAGCCTGTCGACCTCCGACGGTTTCAGGCGCCGCTGAGCCTGTCGACCGCGCTCCGCCGGAGGGTTCGAATACTGTCCCTCTTCTTCAAGAGAGCCGGATCTGGCATCCGCGGGACGCGGCTTCCGTCCCGAGTAGAGAACTCCTCCGCCGCCTGAGAATGCCCGTGACCCCTGTAACGCAAGGGTCTTGAACGCTTTGCAAGGGTTCGAAAGCTGTCCCCTTGCGTCCACTCGTTGTCGAAATTACAATGCTGTAGTTCGTGTCCGGGAGTGTCGAGCAGCATCCATTGATGCTGGTCCAGTTCTTCCAGAGGCGCGATGCAGTCGGCAACGCGGGTCGCGGCCGGCGTGGGGTGTCGGTCGGTCACGCCGGTCAGCGAGGGCCGCCAAGCAGTTTGGCGACGAGCTCTCGGCGGCTTCCGATTCCGAATTTTTCGAACGCCACTCCAAGATGCTCTTGAACGGTGTGCTGTGAGATCTGTAGTTCGGCCACGATCTGGCGCGTTGATCGACCCTGCAACACCAGCTCGGCGACGCGACTCTGCGCCGGGGTGAGGCCATGCGTCGAAAGGATCAAGGAGCTGAGCTGATGCGTCGACGGGGAGTGGGTGCGCAGGTCGGGGTTCTCGATGTCGGGTTCGACGTGGACGTTGGCCGATTCGAGGTGGTTCACGGCATATTGGAGTTCGTGTTCGACGCGGTGGGCGAGTCGGTGGGCGGCGTCGACCATGAGGTTCGGGCTGGCGGCGATCCCGATCTCGCCGCGGAGACGGTGGCCTTCCCGCCGGACCTGGACTGAACGCACCGACGAGACACCCTCGACCTGGCCGGCCGCGTGTTCCATCCGTTCGGGTAGGGCCGGATCGACGGGGTTGAGTAGTCGCCCGAAGCCCTCGACGGACGTCCTCTCCCCTCGGATCAGGCGAGGTCGAAGCGATCGAGATTCATGACCTTGTCCCACGCAGCCACGAAGTCACGTACGAACTTCTGCTCGGCGTCGTTGCAGGCGTAGACCTCGGCGACGGCCCGGAGTTCGGAGTCCCGCCCGAAGATGAGATCGACTCGGGTGCCGGTCCAGCGGAGCTCCCCGGTCTCGCGATCGCGACCCTCGAACACGTCCTCGGATTCCGAGGTCGCCTTCCACTCCGTCGCCATGTCGAGCAGGTTCACGAAGAAGTCGTTGGTCAGGGTCTCGGGTCGCTCGGTGAAGACCCCGTGCTGGGACTGCCCCGCGTTGGCGTTCAGGACGCGCAAGCCGCCGAGGAGGGCAGTCATCTCCGGGGCGGACAGCGTCAGCATGAACGCCTTGTCGACCAACAGGTGCTCCGCCGCGAGCTGCTGGCCCTTCTCGAGGTAGTTGCGGAACCCGTCGGCCGTCGGCTCGAGCGCGGCGAATGCCTCGACGTCAGTCTGTTCCTGCGTGGCATCGGCGCGTCCCGGCGTGAAGGGGACCTGCACGTCGTGGCCGGCCTGCTTCGCCGCCTGCTCGATCGCCGCGCAGCCGCCCAGCACGATCAGGTCGGCCAGCGAGACCAGCTTCCCGCCCGTCTGGGAACCGTTGAACTCCTGCTGGATGTCCGCGAGGCTCGCCAACACCCGCGACACACCGGAGGTCGCGTTGACGTCCCACTCGGCCTGCGGCGAGAGGCGGATCCGCGCCCCGTTCGCGCCACCGCGCTTGTCGGTGTCGCGGTGGGTCGACGCCGACGCCCACGCGGTCGAGACCAGCTGGGAGATGGACGGACCGGAGTCGAGGATCTTGCCCCTGAGCGCCGCGATGTCCGCGTCGTCGATCAGCTCGTGCGTGACCGCGGGGACGGGATCCTGCCACAGCAGCTCTTCGTCGGGAACCCATGGGCCGAGATAGCGGGCGATGGGTCCCATGTCGCGGTGCAGCAGCTTGTACCACGCCCGCGCGAACGCGTCGGCGAACTGGTCAGGGTTCTCGAAGAACCGCTTCGAGATCTCCTTGTAGACCGGATCGACGATCATCGCGATGTCCGTGGTCGCCATCATCGGAGCGTGGCGCTTCGACGGATCGTGCGCGTCCGGCACGGTGCCGTGTGCCTCAGGGTCCTTGGGGGTCCACTGGATCGCACCCGCCGGGCTCTTCGTCAGCTCCCACTCGTACCCGAACAGATTCTCGAAGTAGCCGTTGTCCCACCGGATCGGGTCGTTGGTCCATGCACCCTCCAACCCGCTGCTGATCGTGTCGCCACCCTTGCCGCTGCCGAAGCTGTTCCTCCAGCCGAATCCCTGCTCGCCGATGCCCGCACCCTCAGGCTCGGGACCCGCGTACTTGTCGGGGTCGGCTGCGCCATGGGTCTTGCCGAACGTGTGTCCGCCGGCGATGAGCGCGACCGTCTCCTCGTCGTTCATCGCCATCCGCTTGAACGTCTCGCGGATGTCGCGGGCCGAAGCCATCGGATCCGGGTTGCCGTTCGGGCCCTGCGGATTGACGTAGATCAGACCCATCTGGACGGCGCCGAGCGGATTCGCCAGCTCGCGGTCGCCGCTGTAGCGCTGGTCTTCGAGCCACACCCGCTCCGGACCCCAATAGACGTCCTCCTCGGACGCCCAGATGTCTGCACGGCCGCCGCCGAAACCGAACGTCGTGAAGCCCATCGTCTCCAGGGCGCGGTTCCCCGTGAAGACCAGCAGGTCCGCCCACGAGATCTTGCGGCCGTACTTCTGCTTGATCGGCCAGAGCAGCCGGCGGGCCTTGTCGAGGTTGACGTTGTCGGGCCAGCTGTTGAGCGGGGCGAAGCGTTGGGTGCCGCTGCCCCCACCACCACGGCCGTCCGCGATGCGGTACGTGCCGGCAGCGTGCCACGTCATCCTGATGAAGAACGGTCCGTAGTGTCCGTAGTCGGCCGGCCACCAATCCTGCGACTGGGTCATCAGCGCATCGACGTCGCTCGCCAGGGCCTCGAAGTCGAGGCTGTTGAACTCCTCCGCATAGTCGAAGTCCTCGCCCATGGGATCGGCCTGCGGATGGTTCTGGCGGAGGACCCTCAGATTCAAGCTGTCGGGCCACCAGTGCTGGTTCGCCGTGATCCCAACCGCTTGGTGCGTGGCGCTCATCACCGGGCACGTCGCTGTTGACGGCTCGTCGCTAGTGGTGACTGTGCCGTGCTCTTCGTTGCTCATGTCTCTCCTCGGTTGCGGTCGTCGGTCTTGTCAGTTGGTGGATGGTGAGTCACAACTCGCTGAGCGCGGATCCCTCGAAGGGGGCCGCGGCCGCATCGTCATGGGCGGCACACGACGCGCACCGCCCCCGGAAAACGATCTCGGTGGCGTTGACCTCGAACCCCTCGGCGGCGTCGGGCAGGACGACGCCGGGGAAATCGTAGTGGAGGTCCTCGATCGTGCCGCAGGCCACGCACACGAGGTGGTGGTGCGGCTCGAGGGTGGGGTCGAATCGTGTGGAGCCGGTCCCCAGGTCGAGCGCGGACAGCTCCCCCATCGCCGAGAGGTCGTTCAGGCTCTGATACACGGTGCGCAGCGAGATCGTGGGCAGCTCGGATCTGACCGCGGTATGCACGGTTTCAGCCGTCGGGTGGTGCGGGGTGCTACCGAGCACCCGGAAGATCACCTGCCGCTGCGGTGTGACCTTCAGGCCCCGGCTGCGGAACAACGCCGTCAGCTCCTCGACCGACTTCACACGCACGCCCCGAGCAAGAGAGCCACGAGGGTGGCGCAGATCGCTGCCCATGCGATCGGAGGGCGGGTACCTGAGCTACGAGGCATTGGAGTGCCCCCCTCACGATGGATGTGAACCGACCCTACGCCCGATCGAGTGCCGACGCCGCGGGAAGAGCGCGCCGCAGGAGCGAGAGCGGCTTCGGGCATGGGGCGGGTTTCAAAACGGAGTCCCGCCCGGTCCAGATCGGCGCGCGTGGTAGGACCTGAACCGCCGCTCCGTCTACCGGCGACTGAATCTGTTGGAGGCCAGCAGTTGCCTCGTCCCGCGAGTCAGCCTCCCCGAGGAGGCCGAATCGCGATGCCGGCTCGGTGCAGTTCGGTTCGCATGGTCGAGGCGTGGACGCCGAAGACCTCGGCGATTGCGGCGAGGGAATCCCCACGTTGGTAGCGCGGGCTGCTTCGATGAGGTCGGGTTGGGCTCAGCTTCCTCGGGTTCGCTCGTCGAGGTACGCCTCGGCGTTCCAGGTGGTTCGCGACGGTGCGGTGGTGGATGCCGAACTGCTGAGCGAGTTGATGGAGCGATCGCCCGGCCTCGTACCTGACGGTGAGCTCATCTATCTCGGCCACGAACAATCGGCGTTGGACGGGTCGTTCGCCGGAGGTTGAGAGCTGTCCAGCATTCGCGTTTCCGCCGGGCGTGGCTGGCGGGGGAGCTTGGAGGGACCTCGCGTCGAGCCCGGGGCTGGTTGTGCGCATCGTGACAAGCGATGGCACGTACTCCGCTACGAAGGGATCACCCGACGGCGTCGACAGAGACAAGGTGGGGGCATTATCTGACGAGTGCCTGGAGATGATGAGGATCGCTACCACGATCACAACCACAACCACCAATGGGTCGGTGGCCGAGACGGTGTGATCGCCGCCCAACGTCCTCGGCCAGGTTCAGCTAGTGCCGCGACCGTGAACGTTGGTGGGGCGCGTCCACCACTCCGCGATTGGGGTCGCGCAGACTTGGTGGATGGCTGA